>CAYNOM010001229.1:0-2028 GCA_964398415.1 uncultured Polyangiales bacterium
CCTCACGGTGCTCGGCAAGCGAACCAAGACCATCGGCGGCGACAAGGAAAACGGTGAGGAGATCACGATCCTGGGTGAGCGCTCGACCACAGTGACGAAGAAGGACACCGAGGTCTTCCAAGACGAGCATCAGCAAACCGTCGAAAAAGCGGTGACGATCACGCACAACGACACCCGCACCACGACGGTGAAGAAGGACGACCTGGAGACCATCTCCGACGGCAACAAGACCACCACCGTCGCGAAGGGCACCTACCTGCTCAGCTCCAAGCAAGCCATGACGCTGGTTCAGAACAGCGACCACGGCCTGAAGTTCGACAACAACGCGCACCTTCAAACCAAGGCCGACTACACCATCACCAACGAGAAGACGCAGATCGGCAGCGAGGCGGCGGAGCTCAAGATCCGAGCGGACAGCGCTGTCCAGCTGAAGTGCGGCGACGCCATGATCGAGCTCAAGTCGGATGGCAGCATCAACATCACGGGCAAGAAGATCTCCATCACCGCCGGCAACAACAGCGTGGTCGCCGACCAGACCGGCGTCACCGTGAGCGGCGTGAAGATCTCGAGCACGGCGGTGGTCATCCACGAGATCCAAGGCGCCTTGATCAAGATCGGCTGAGCGGCAGATGAAGAAGCTCTTCGACGATCTCAAGGCGAGGCTTTTGGGCTTCATCGAGCAGCGCGACCAGGCGTTTTTGGTCGTCACCTGCCCCGATGCTCAGGTGGCCTACTGCCTGAAGACGCTGGAGGGCATCGAGCAGGCCGACTCCCCACACACCTACTGGATGCTCGCTCACGAGTTCCAAGATGCTCACAGCTACGTCGAGCAGTGCGTGCAGGTCGTCGCGGCGCGCGTGCAGCAGTTGACCCAGGCCATCCAAGAGTCGGGCGAGCCCATGCCCATGCCAGCACCGTTGCCGGCCGAGCTGAGGCACCCGAGCGAGCCCGTGGGGCGGCTGCAACGATTGATGGGCTACACGCGCGAGCTGGCCGACGTGCCCCCGCACAACGTGATCTGGGGGCTGTTTCCGCTGCGCATTCACGACGCGAGCGCCTACGTTCACTTCGCCCAGGCGCTGTTGCACCACGACTGGCCCGTGCCCTGGTGTCGCAATCTGCGCATCTTCGTGCGCGACGACAGCGCTCGAGCCCTGATCTCGCGTCACCTCCCGAACGCCGCCCGCACCGACTACTACGCCTTCGACTTCGATCCCGAGACGTTGGAGCAGGCGCTGGTGGATCAAGCGGCCGACGAGGCCGAGCTGCCCGAGATGCGCATGCAGGCCTACTTGATGCTTGCCTGCATCGACTACGGCCACGGAAGGCTGCCGCAGGCCATGGAGAAGTACTCGACGCTGGCGACCTACTACACCAACACCGGCAATCCCACGCTGCTCGCGCTGACTCTGAATGGTATGGGCGAGGTGTTTCTGCGTTCGGGCGACCCCACCAGCGCCCAGCGCTACTTCGAGTCGGCCCTCAATCCGGCCATCCGCGCCCAGGAGAGCGGCTTGGCCGTGCTGATCAACATCAGCCTCAACCTCGGCAACCTGAAGCTGCAGCAACAGAGATTCGCGGAAGCCATCGAGTACTACGAGAGCGTCGGCACACTCGCTCAGGCCACGAACAACGCGCAGCTCAAGCTGCACGTGCTGGAGAGTCAGGGCAGCTGTCACTTGGCCCTGGGGCAAACGCGCGAGGCCCACGGGCGCTTTCAGCAAGGAGTCGACCTGTCGCGGGGGCTCGCGGACGAGGTCTTTCAGGAGCGGTTGCTCCAGCGCCTTTTGAGCTTGTACGAGAGCGTGGGCATGGCGGATGAGGCCGAGCGCACGCGCGTGGAGCTGAAGATCTTGGCCGAACGTGGTCCCGAGGCACTGCAGCCCCTGGCGGGCGTTCGACAAGCGGGGGCATAGCCATGGGAGCGTGGCGACAGTACGTTCAGCAGAAGACCAACGAAGCCTCGCCCGAGTGGCTGCAGGGGCTCACGGCTCTGTTCCTGTTCGTGGGGTTGCCGCTCTTTCTGGC
>CAYNOM010001230.1:0-2028 GCA_964398415.1 uncultured Polyangiales bacterium
AGTCACGTGGTTGACCCTGAGATCGCAGGGCGCGTGAAATCGGTGATACATGGAGGCGGTGAGCCGGAGCGTCACGTAGTTGCCGTGGCGAAAGCGCTCGACCAGGGCGCCGTCATGGAGCAACGCGTCCAGGGTGTAAGTAAGTCCCTTGGCTTGAATCAGGGTCGTGTCGTCGATTCGACCCACACCCACCACGATACCGTCACATGGACTGACCACGATCTCGGCGCGGGCGTCGATCGTACGCGCGCCAGGCCTGAGACTACGGGTAAAGCAATCGTGAACGCTCTTGAACTGAGTCTGCGCGGCTTCATCGAGTTTCAGGTCGGCGAAGCGCCGCCACAAGAACAGCGACAAGTCGCGAACTGGGGGGTACTCGATTCGGCTGAAGCGGCCCATCAGTTGAGTGACCCACCGACGCGGGATTCGGTTCGTAACCAGAAACTGCAGCTCGTCGAGGGCTGTGTGTGCAGAGGAAGTAAGCGTTCCCATCATGGCCGCGCTCGCTTCTTCGGCTTCAACGGGTGAAACATGAACAGCATGCTCGTTCCATACGCATTGACCGCAGCTGTGTCCACACTGGGCTTGCGCAAACTCGTGGCACGCTGGCGCTTGTCTCGGGCAAAGCACCCCTCGCTGGCCGGTCACGCACGCATCTCACGTCGCGTGGCACGACTCGTACCGCGCGTGGAGTATGACGCGAGCTGCTTCTTCGACTCCGACGGTGCACCGAGCGAGATCGCAGAGCGCAGGCGGCGCGGCTTCGAGCGACTCTCGGCCACATTCTCGCAACGTTTCGCGCAGACCACCGCCCTGACGCGTGAAGCCACTGCGCTGATCTCTGACCTGCAATTCACCGCCGCCTACCGTGTCCCGTTTCAATTCAGCCGCTATGTCCAAGAGCATCTGCGCTCCGGGTCGTTTGTGAAGGCATCGCGAGGCAATCGTGTGATCGACCTCGACGGCAACGAGCTGATCGACTTGACAGGCTCCTATGGGGTTAACGTCTTTGGCTATGACTTTTACAAGCAGTGCCTCGCGTCAGCGCTCAGCGACACGAGAGACTTAGGTCCGGTGCTCGGACCTTACCACCCTGTGATCGTCGACAATGTCAGGCGCCTCTGTAAGATCTCGGGCCTCGACGAGGTCTCCTTTCACATGTCCGGCACCGAAGCCGTCATGCAGGCGGTGCGCCTCGCGCGCTACCACACGGGACGCAACAACATCGTGCGCTTCTCCGGCGCCTACCATGGCTTCTGGGGAGACGTGCAGCCGGGCGTCGGAAACCCCGTGACGGCACGTGAGACCTTCACTCTCTCCGAAATGAGCGAGCGAACGCTGCGCGTGCTCCGCACCCGCGACGACATCGCCTGCGTGCTGGTGAATCCGCTGCAAGCGCTCCACCCCAACGTCCCGGCCTCCTCCGACTCTGCCCTGGTCGACAGCGGGCGCAACGCCCACTTCGACCGCGTGGCGTACACGCGCTGGCTGAAGGAGCTGCGCACGGTCTGCAGCGAACGCGGCATCGTGCTGATCTTCGACGAGGTGTTCATGGGTTTTCGGCTCGCGCGCGGTGGCGCCCAGCAATACTTCGGCGTCCGCGCCGATCTCGTCACCTATGGCAAGACACTGGGAGGCGGGTTGCCGATCGGCGTGGTCTGTGGGCGGCGAGCTCTGATGCGGCGCTTTCGGGAAGATCGCCCTGCCGACATCTGCTTCGCGCGCGGCACCTTCAACTCTCACCCCATGGTCATGAGCGCCATGAACGCCTTCCTGCGCCATCTCGACGGAGAGCAAGCGCGACTCGCCTATGCCCACTTGGACGAACGCTGGAATGCTAGGGCACAGGAGCTGAACCTGCGCCTCGCGGCCGAGCGCCTGTCGCTTCGGCTCGAGAACATGTCGAGCGTGTTCACGGTCCTGTATGCGAGCCCCTCGCGCTATAACTGGATGCTCCAGTACTACCTTCGTGCCGAGGGAATCGCGCTGAGTTGGGTGGGGACGGCCCGCCTCATCTTCAGCATCGAC
>CAYNOM010001231.1:0-2025 GCA_964398415.1 uncultured Polyangiales bacterium
TGGTCGCCCCGCAAGGGTCATCGCTCGCCCCCTTGCCGTGCGCCCAGGATGAGCGACGGCACGAGTTCGGTGCGCGTGCACGCGGGCGTCTGCTTCTGGCAATGCTTACCGCTGCTAGGCCCAAAACAAGCGACTCCCCCTTTCGACGCTTGACGGAGCGCGCGCCTGTCAGGCGGGGATGGGGAAGTTGGGGCTGCTGCCGCAACTTCCCCTTCCCCAGGATTGGGCCGCAAGAGAGTGGAGTGTTCAGGCTGGGTCCGAGCCGCGAGTTGCGCGTTGGCGCGTGGAGGGAGTGACGAGGTGTGACCCTACGTCGCGTCGAGGAGTCGAAAGAACGTAGACTGCCAGCGGTTCCATTCGAGGACGCGCAGTACGATGCGTCGGGCGGCGAGGACGACCTGACAGGGGACGCAGACGAAGTAGGTGACGAAGGCTCGAAACTCCATGTGCAGTAGCTGGTCGCGTTCACGCTCGTGCTGCTCTCGCCAGCGAGGTGAGGCATGCAGGAGTAAGGCGGCCCAAGCTTTTAGCGACCACGCGAGCGAGGCCATGACCATGTAGGCCCAGTTGGCGAGCAGGGTGTTGACGGGGGCGTGGAAGGAGCGCACGGAGTTCTTGAGTTGGTCGTTGAGGTTCTCCTGGTTGCAGCGCTGGCGCGCCTCGTGGACAACCTCGTCAGGCGAGAGCTCGAGGTCGTTGGTAGTGTAGAAGAAGTAGCGGTACTCCTCGAACATGCTTTCTTGCCCCCGCTGATTGTCGACGGTCTTTCTCAGCACGACGAAGCGGTAGTCGCGTTTGCAGCTCGTGGGCCGATACATGAACTCGGCGAGCACCTCGGCCTTGGTCACGAGCACGTTGAACTTGCGCGCGCGCACCACCGCGTCCTTCTCGTTGACGGGCCGAGCGCGCGGCTTGGTGGCGATCTCTCGCTCCGCGCGCTGCACCAACTCGCGATACACCGAGTCGTCCATTTCCTCCGCTTTCACCACGAGATTCGGCTTGGCGTCGTAGCCAAAGATGAAGCGCACGCCATGGTCGGTCCAACGGTCGAAGGACGTGGTCAGCGCGAAGTCGGTGTCGCCACGCAGCAGAACGTCTTTGAAGCCGGCCTCTCTGCACAAGGCGATCGAGAGGTCGAACACAGGTGCAGCGCCCTCGTGCGAGGGACGATTGCCGCTGCGATTGACGATGAACAGCGGCTCCTGGGTGTTGCCGAGTGACACGAGCAGCGGGTGGTAGCCCCAGCTGCCGTCGTACGCGATGTCGATGCCCTGCTTACACTCGCCCGTGGTGGGCACCATCGTGCCGTCGGCGTCGATGCGCGCGGTCTGCGAGAGCAGGGCTGCACCGCGCTTGCGCCAGACAGCGACGCGCACCTGGTTGAGCGCCTCCATCAAAGACCAGATGGCGTTCTCATCGAAGCGGCGACAGAAGTCACCTGCAGTTGTCGGGTCGGGGATGCTCTTGGTGCCCAGCGTGTCGAGATAGGCCTGACACTGTCTACGATGCTCGATGTCATCGAGCGTTCGGCCTCCGCAGAGCAAGTTGTACGCGATGTTCAGGACGTGGTCTGACTCATGGTACGGCACGTGGAGCTTGAGCAAGTGCAGGGCGTCGTTGATGTGCTCGGGCAGCTTCAGCTTCAGGGCGAGCCGGTGAAGCACGCCGATGCCGCCCCACGGATTGGCTCGAACCTTGTCCGAAAGCTCGTACCGAGGCTTGCCGCGCGTCACCGGGCCGGCCTCGTTGATCATGACCGCGGCCGCGAGGCGGCACTCGATCTTCTGCTTGGCGCGCGCAAGCCGCCGTCGTATCTTCGCTTTCACTCGAAAAGCCTCCCTGGTGTCTTGGTTGAGGTGTTGCAACCCCCAGAACACCGGGCTTTCGAGTCTTAATCCATCAAACGCACTGAAAGTGCGCTTGATCTGGGACTAGGCAAGTTAGAGACGCGGCCGTGTGCTGGGCGACCCGCCGTGCGAGTCACGAACAGCGTGAGTGCGTAGGCCGGGGAGCATTGCGAGGCAG
>CAYNOM010001232.1:0-2023 GCA_964398415.1 uncultured Polyangiales bacterium
ACGTCGCCTTGCGGTCGGGCAGCGTCTGCCGGCTGGACGTCGGGTCGGGGCGGATGACCAGCGTCGCGACGTACTCGGGGTGCGGCTCGCGGAGAGCGCCCGGTTTGAGCGCGTAGTAGCCGGGGATGCCAACGTGGAGCTCATTGCCGCCGCCCAGGACAAGACCATAGTGCGGGCTGGAGCCCGCGCCGAACGTAGTCAGCGCCGGGAGCGCTCCGTTCGCGCCGAGCCCCCGGTAGCGATAGGCGGTCGCCCGGTCAACGATGGAGTCGGCGGGTCCAACGAAACCAGAGACTTCCGACACCCCTCCAGAGGCCACGACCCGCTCGACTTCGTCGCCCTCAATCCAAATGGACGGTTGGTCGATGTCGATACCGTAGCGGGCAGCGAGATACTGGTGCATCGAGCGCATCTCGCTCTCGCTGAGCCCGCGGCCATAGGCCAGCCACTCTGCGAGCTGACCTCCCTGAGCCCCCGGATTGAAGACGGTTCCTCCGAAAGAATGAGGTGGAAAAGCCCTCGGGACCCAGGCGACCAACCCCCCGTTCACGTACAGGTGCGAGCTCGCGGGTTCGCTCTCGTCACCCGCGACCACGCGAAGCGTCAGCACCGCGCCCCGGTCCGGACGAATCCCGGGGTAGAAGATTGGTGCCCGGAGCGCTTGGAGGCTCAGCCACTCCGGCCCGGCCTGCCAGCGAAACTGTGCAGTCCCTGGACCGTCGCGACCCACCGACATGAAGGCCATCCCGGCGTCCCACGGCTTGCCATTGTTCGCCATGGCGATGGGCCCGTTGCCTTCGGCGCGGTAGACCACTGAGAACGTATAGTTCGGGCGTTCGACCGCGCTCTGCTGTGCCTGGATGTAGCCCGTCTCGCCCGAGAAAGCGATCGTCGGCTGCCCGCCTATGCCCGCATCGAGAAGCGCCGCGCTCGACGCGCCCTGTGCGCGGTCGACTACGAAGGCGCGCCGATCCTCACCATCTGTGTTGTTTCCACGATTCAGGCAGTACTCGATGTAGCCAGGCACCAGTGTCTTCGGTTTGCACTGATCCGCCCGATACCAGAACTCCAAGCCACCCTGCGGCGGCTCGGTCGGAGCGGGCCCGTCGGCGCTACCACCACCGCCCCCGCCGGCTGCCTGCCCGGCCTCCACGCCAAGACGAACGCCCTTCACGACGTTGCCGAAGCCGCCGAAGTCTGGCAGGTCCGAGGGCGGAATCTGCTCAGGGTATCGGTCGCCACTTTCATCCAGGGTCATGGCAGGCACGGCACGGCCGTCTGCATTGCGACCGTAAGGCACGAAGGGCGACTCACCGCTCGCTACCGAGACGCAACGGCCCGTCGTGCTACAGGCGGGCTCCCACACCTGCTCGATCTCTGCCGCTGACGTCGCTTGGCTTCCAGCCTCTGGCTGCACACCAAGGGGACCGCCCTCCGTGGCGAGGTAGCTCTGCAACAGCTCGTTCTGACCGGGCACATCGCACTGTCGCTCGCGAATGTTGTGCAGCTCGTCGCGCACCGACACCAGCACCACGTCGTCGCCATCGTGGGAGACGTAGTTGTTGACGTAGGCCGTCATGAACTCTTCGAGCTGACGCACGTAGTCGCCCACGTACTCGTTCGCGTAGTCGTAGGCCTCGCCCGTAGCGGCCGTGGCCGCCTCCTGCTTTTGGGCGTCGTTGATCGTGTCGTAGTCAATGCCCTCAAGGGCACAGATGGTGTCGGCCCACGATGCTGGCGCTGGCAGCCAGCCCACGTCCTGCGTCATCAAGCTGAGGTCCATCCCGATCTTCTGCTCGATGGCGCGCCGTGCAAGGTAAGCCATACGGATCGCGTACTCGCGCGCACGCTCGTATCGCACGCGTAGCGTGTTCATGCGCGCGCGCATCGCGGTGTTGACCTCGAACTGCTGACCCACATCGTCGCTGTCCAGCATCAGCACCTTGGCCATGGCGCGCATGGCCGCCGTGCGCTGCGACGCAAGCTTCGCGATCGCGGCCTGGGCGTCACCGTAAGCGGTGAT
>CAYNOM010001233.1:0-2023 GCA_964398415.1 uncultured Polyangiales bacterium
GAGCAGTCGCTGGGGGATGTCGCCGTAGGCTTCCAGCAGTGCACGCATCACATCGCGGTCGCGCCCGAGCATCAACACGTCGTGTCCGTGGGCTCGCCACACTCGCGCGGCGTTCTTGAAGAAGTGGATGTGAGCTGGGTGGTGAGCTTCGATGAGGATCTTCATCGCCAGGCTGTCGCCGCACGCATTCGGAGCACGCGGTGAGGTAGCCTTGCACACGCCGTCCACCTCTGCCACGTTCGCGGGCTGACGGGATGTTCAGCCTGCCCTTCCGCCTCCGGCTCTCGTGGGCCGCCCTCGTCGTCGCTGCCTACGCGGCCCTGTTTCTCGGCTGGCGTGAATTCTGGTTCATGACGGATGACGCGTACATCGCGTTTCGATACGTCCACAACGAGATCGTTGGGCGAGGCCTGGTCTGGAATCCACCCCCGTTCCGCCCCGTCGAAGGCTACACGAGCTTTCTGTGGGTCGTGCTGCTCGATGGGACGTGGCGGCTCTTCGACGTCGAGCCCCCCGCGATCGCCAACTGGCTCGGGCTCGCCTGCGGTGCTGGGTCGCTCGCACTTACCCTCAGGATGCTCTCATGCATGAGGCTCCCGGCGAGCTTCGAGTCCTATCGGGTGCCCCTCGCTGGCACCGCACTCTTGGGCATCCTCACGAACCGCACCTTCCTCGCGTGGCTCAGCTCAGGGCTCGAGACGCCGCTGTTCAACCTGCTCATCATGGCCTGGGCCCATGCGCTGTTCGTTTCTACGGCACGCGTCAGCGCATCACGCCTTACCCGCGCCGCTCTCCTCGCATCGCTCCTGGCGTTGACTCGACCAGATGGTCTGCTCTTCTGTGCGGCGACAGGCGCGCTCATCGTGGCCCTGAGCATCACCTCACGGCGACGGCTCGTGGCGTTGACCCCGCTCGTGATCCCTGTGTTTCACCTGATGTTTCGGCTCCAGACGTACGGCGAATGGCTGCCAAACACGTACTACGCCAAGCATGTGGCCGCCTGGCCGGAGAGCGGGCTGCGCTATCTCGGGTCGTTCGTTCTCGAGTACGGGTGGTGGGTCTGGCTGGCCCTGTGCATGGTCTGGGTCGCTCGCAAGGCGGTCGCAGGTCGCCCGTGGGCGCGCCTCGCGGACCATCTGCCGGCGATCACCGTAACCTCGACGCTTTCGGCGCACGTCGCCTATTACACGCTCGTCATCGGCGGTGACCATTTCGAGTACCGCGTCTTCAGTCACCTCGTGCCGTTGCTCTGGACGTCGATGCTCGCGCTCTCGGTGTGGGCCATGTCTACAGGGCGACAAGCCCTGATGCTCATGCTGCTGAGCTTACTCTTGTCGCTCCCGATCCCCTGGGTGCACTTCGCGCGCACACGACTCCTCGACGCACGCGCGGAGACGTTTCGACTGCAGGTCCACGTCGCGGATGCCCTGTCCTGGCCGCTCCGCCCGGTCGCTACCGTATGGGACGAATGGCAAGACTGGTTGATCGAGCACTACGTCTGCATGCGCCACCAAGAGCACAAGGTCTTCGGACGGCATCAGCTCCAGAAGTACCCGTCTCGGAAGGAGGGGCTCCAGATGTCTTGGGAGGCGCGCGCGGTGCTGGTCGACAGGACGGTGGGTGTACCCGGCTGGAACTTGCCCAACGTCGCCATCATCGATGCGTTCGGACTCAATGACTACGTCATCGCGCGCACACCCCTTGGACCGCGACACAAGCGAAGGATGGCCCACGACCGCACGGCGCCAAAGGGCTACCTGAAGTGCTTGAAGCCGAATGTGCGAGTGCGCCGCGGCACATTGCTCGTGAGCCCACGCCCCCTAAGTGATGACGAGATCGCCCGGTGCTACTCGGTCATGGCCGAACTGAGGCCGCACCTCCGGGAGGAAGAGTTCGTCGCCACGGTCAACCATCTGGCGGCGCGGACCGGTTTCAGGCTCGCGTATCTGAGCGATGGAGAGGTGAAGGCGGTGGCGGGGTACCGGGTGTCGGAGTGGCTCTACGCCGGGAAGTATCTGGAGAT
>CAYNOM010001234.1:0-2021 GCA_964398415.1 uncultured Polyangiales bacterium
CATCCAGCGCTTCGGGCGGCGCGCGCTGAGGCGGCCCCTCAACGCGGATGAGCTCGCCTTCTATCGCGAGATCTACGCGGCCGAGGGTCGCATCGACGCGCGAGCGCTCTCCGACGTCGTCAGCGTGATGCTCAACGCACCGCAGTTCATCTACCAAGTCGAGGATCGCGGCACGGACGGCGACGCGCCCGGAGTAGTGGCCCTCGATGGCTATGCCGTCGCCTCGCGTCTGGCCTACCAGTTCTGGCAAACCCTGCCCGATGATGCGCTGCTTGCAGCTGCAGAGAACGGCTCACTGATCACCGAAGACGGCTATCGCGAGGCCGTCGATCGCGTGCTCGATGACCCGCGCACGTCACGCACCATCGCCAGCTTCGCGCGCGAATGGTTGCATCTCGACGCGCTGCGCCCGCTCGATACCGCGAGCGGCGACCCCGTGTTCGACGCCTTCGTGGGTGACGACGTGCCCTCGCCCGATCTGCGCGATGACATGATCAACGAGGTCGCCGAGTCGCTCACCTACCACACCCTCGAGGCACAGGATGGCATCCTCGGTTGGCTCGGTAGCCAACACTCGTTCGCGCGCAGCGAAGAGCTCGCGAGACTGTACGGTGTGACTGCATGGGATGTCCGTTGCGAGCCTCCCACGTTCCCCGCAGGCGAACGTGCGGGCCTCTTGACGCGCGCCGCCCTCTTGGCCACGGGTAGCGCCAACACGCGCCCGATCATGAAGGGCGTCGTGATTCGAAAGCACATCCTGTGCGACAACATCGCGACGCCTCCGGCCAACGTGGCGGGCGCGCCACCCGAGCTCAGCTCTGAGCTCACGACGCGCGAGGTGGTCGAACAGCTCACCGAGCGCGAGGGCACATCGTGCGCAGGCTGCCATCGCATTCAGATCAACGGGCTCGGCTTCCCGACCGAGAGCTACGACGCACTCGGCCGCGTACGCGAGATGCAGCCCCTGTTCGACGAGAGTGGCCAGATGATGGCCGAGCGTCCGATCGACACCGAGGGCGTTCCGCGCGTGTGGTCCACGGACGATCGGCCTGTGGCGGACGTCTTCGAGCTGACCGAGCGCATCGCTGAGTCGGGCAAGGTCGAGGCTTGCTTTGCGCGCCAGTACTTTCGCTTCACCTACGGTCGCGAGGAGGAGCTCGACGTGGACGGTTGCGCGCTCGAAGAGGTGCGCAATGCGCTCACCGCAGGAGGCTCTTTGCGCGATGCGTTCGCACGTATCGCCCTACGTCCTGAGTTTCGTCAACGCTACGTCCCGGAGAACGGATGAGCCCAACAAGTCAACGAGGCCGACGCCAGTTTCTGCGCGGAGTCGGCGGTTTCACCCTGGCCCTACCCTTTTTGCCTTCGCTGCTTCCTAGCTCGGCCGGGGCCCAGTCGTACCGAGCGCGACCGCGCTTCATCGCCATGGCCACCCAGCATGGCGGCATCTGGGGCAGCAACATGTACCCCCGGGATCGCGTCCTCACCGAGCGCGTGAACCTGTACTCGGATCACGAGATCAAGCGTGGCACCATCGAGCTCGAAAGCGACGGCTCGCGAAACGTGGTTTCGCCGGTGTTGAGCGGGCCGAGCACGCTTCTCACGAGCCGGCTCGCGCAGAAGATGAACGTCATCCGTGGGCTCGACATCCCGTTCTACATCGCCCACCACACGGGGGGTCACCTCGGCAACTTCGCCCGCAACGACGGCAATGGCGAGTCGGCGACCCAGCTCCAGAGCGACCCGCGCCCCAGCATCGATCAGGTGATGGCTTGGTCGCCCTCGTTCTACGACGACCTATCGACGATCAAGGAGCGCTCGATTCACATCGGCGCCGATGGTGGCCGTGCCATTTCCTTCGGCTACTCGAACCCGCAAGCCAAGAGCGGCTCGATTCAAGCGATGCCCTCGGCCTACTCGTCGCAAGAGCTGTTCTCGCGCATCTTCGTGCCACCGAGCACCGAGGTGGATACGCGTGTGCCCGTGGTCGACCGCGTGCTCGAGAGCTATCGTCGCCTGCG
>CAYNOM010001235.1:0-2020 GCA_964398415.1 uncultured Polyangiales bacterium
AGGGGCTGGGGGTGAGGTCTCTGCAGGGGCTGGGGGTGAGGTCTCTGCAGGGGCTGGGGGTGAGGTCTCTGCAGGGGCTCAGGTCTCCTTCACGAGCAGCCCATGGAGCTGCCGCAATTCAGGCAGCGATAACAGGCTCCGTTGCGCACCGTGATGTGACCGCACGCGTCGCACATCGGCGCGTCACCCATCATCTCGCCGAGCTGCTGATCGAGCACGCTGCCCGCGTGGGCGTGATGCTCGGGCACGTCCACCGCGGGAGGCGGCGGCAACGACGACGGCTGTGGGGCATAGGCATTGACCGCGCCGACATCCGTCGGGTCGTTCATGTCCGCCACCACTTCCTCGGGCGGCACGTGCGCCAGGTCGTAGCGCTTGAGGTACTCGACCCCGAGCGTGCGGAACAGGTAGTCGATGATGGACGTCGCGAACTTGATGTTTGGATGTCCCTCGACTGGCCCCTGGGGCTCGAAGCGCGTGAAGGTAAACTGCTCGACGTAGCTCGCGAGCGGCACGCCGTGCTGAAGGCCCATCGACACGCTGATCGCGAAGCAGTTCATCAGAGAGCGGAAGGCCGCGCCCTCCTTGTGCATGTCGACGAAGATCTCGCCGAGCGAGCCGTCGTCGTACTCGCCGGTGCGCAAGAACACCTTGTGTCCGGCGACGCGCGCCTCCTGCGTGAAACCGCGACGCTTCTTGGGCAGGCGATGACGCACGGTGGGCGGTGGCGTGAGCCCCTCGCGAATCGTCGCGCGCAGCTGGGGCCGCTTCTGAGCCGGCGCTGCGGCTTGGCCTTGGGCGGCAGGCGCCTCGATCTTGTGCTCTTCCTTGGCCTCGACCTTGTCGTCTTTCTTCTTGTCGTCGCTCGACGCATTCAGGGGCTGACTGAGCTTGCACCCGTCGCGGTACAGGGCGACGGCCTTGAGCCCGAGCTTCCAGCCCTGCATGTAGATGTCGGCCACGTCTTCGACGGTGGCGTCTTTCGGCAGGTTGACCGTCTTCGAGATGGCGCCGCTCAGGAAGGGCTGGGCCGCGGCCATCATGCGCACGTGGCTCATGGGGGCGAGGTAGCGCCTGCCCTTTCGACCGCAGCGGTTGGCGCAGTCGAACACCGGTAGGTCTTCGTCGCGCAGATGGGGCGCGCCCTCGATCGTCTGACGCCCGAGCACCGTGTCGTTGAGCTCTTCGATTTGCTGGGCGTTGAGACCAAAGTGCTTGAGCAGGTTGAAGCCCGGCTTGGCAGCCTGCTCTGCGGGCACACCGAGACGCTCGAAGGCTTCCTTGCCGAGCACCCACACCGCGAGCGCCTGGTTCACGTCGAACACCGTGGGCAAGGCCTTCTCGGCCTTGTTGACCTCGGCGTCGGTGAGGCCGCGATCGAGCAGCGCACGACGGTTGAGGTGCGGCGCACCCGTGAAGGTATTGGTGCCGCTGATGTAGGCGACGATGTCAGCCACCTGCGCCTCGGAATAGCCGAGACGCTTGAGCGCCGCGGGCACCGAGTTGTTGACGATCTTGAAGTAGCCGCCGCCGGCGAGCTTCTTGAACTTCACGAGCGCGAAGTCGGGCTCGATGCCGGTCGTGTCGCAATCCATGAGCAAGCCGATCGTGCCCGTCGGCGCGAGCACGGTGGCCTGGGCGTTGCGGTAGCCGTGCTTGTCGCCGAGCGCCACCGCCGTGTCCCAGTCCTCGCTGCCAGCCTGCAAGATGTCGCGGATCACCTGATCTGCGGCACCGCCCCGCGGCATGAAGTCGTTCTGGAAGGTGTGCGCTTCGTTTTGGTGCTTGCGCATGACACGCAGCATCGACTCACGGTTCGGCTGATAGCCCGCAAACGGGCTCTTCGATTCGGCCATCTCCGCGCTGACGCGGTAGGCATGACCGCAAAGGATCGCCGTCAGGCCCGCGCACAGAGAGCGCCCCTCGTCGCTGTCGTAGGGGATGCCGAGGCGCATCAGCAGCGTGCCGAGGTTCGCGTAACCGAGACCGAGCGGACGGTAGTCGTGACTGTTCTGGGCGA
>CAYNOM010001236.1:0-2020 GCA_964398415.1 uncultured Polyangiales bacterium
GTTGGACTTGGCGCCCAGGCGGTTCATGGCGATGGCCAGGTTCTCGTGGGCCTCCTTCGAGATGGAGCCGAAGGACATGGCGCCCGTCTTGAAGCGCTTGACGATCTCCGTCGCGGGCTCGACCTGGTCGATCGGGATCGACCTGCGCTGCTTGAAGGTGAGCAGACCGCGGATGGTGAACAGCCGCTTGTTGTCCTCATTGACGAGAGCGGAGTACTGCTTCCACATCTTGTAGCTGCCCGCGCGCACGGCGTGCTGCAGGGCCGGCACGGTCTCGGGATTGTACTGGTGACGCTCGCCGCGGCGGCGCCACTTGTACTGCCCTCCCGGATCGAGCGGATCGAACAGGTGCAGCTTCGATTGGAAGCCAAAGTGATGGCGACGCTTGGTCTCCTCGGCGATGACGTCGAGACCCACACCTTCGATGCGCGTGGGCGTCCAAGTGAAATAGCGGTCGACGAAGTCGCGCTTGAGCCCTATGGCCTCGAAGATCTGGGCGCCCTGATAGCTCTGCAGGGTGCTGATGCCCATCTTGCTCATGACCTTGAGCACCCCCTTGCCCACCGCCTTCTTGTAGTTGGCGATGGCCTTGTCGAGCGGCAGGTCGAGCTGCCCATCTTGGCTCAGCTGGCCTATCGCCTCGTAGGCGAGGTAGGGGTTCACCGCGCTCGCTCCGTAGCCGAGCAGCAAGCAGAAGTGGTGGACTTCGCGCGGCTCGCCTGACTCGACCACGATGCCGCACTTGGTGCGGGTGCCTTCGCGCACCAAGTGATGGTGCACGGCGGCGACGGCAAGCAAGCTCGGAATGGGCGCGCGCTTGTCGTTGGTCTCACGGTCCGACAGGATGATCACGCTGATGCCATCCTCGATGGCATCGGATGCCTCGCGACACAGCCGGTCGACCGCGCGGGCCAGGCCCTCACCGTTCTTCGCCACGGGATAGGTGGCGTTGAGCGTGCGCGAATGGATGTCGATGTGCTCCTCTTCGAGGCCGCGCAGCAGCTCGAGCTCGGCGTTCGTCAACACCGGGTGGTCGAGCTCGATCTGACGGCAGTGCAGCGGCGTCTCTCCGAACAGGTTCTGCTGCGCGCCGAGGTACGTCTTCAGCGACATGACGAGCTCCTCGCGGATCGGATCGATCGGCGGGTTCGTCACCTGGGCGAACAGTTGCCTGAAGTAGTTGAAGAGCAGCTGCGGGCGATCGGACAGCACCGCGAGCGGCGTGTCGTTGCCCATGGAGCCGATCGGCTCTTCGCCGTTCTTCGCCATCGGGCTGATCAAGACGTCGAGGTCCTCCATCGTGTAGCCGTGGGCCTGCAGCTCGCGCATGCGGCGCTCGGCGGTGGCGGGCGGGAACAGCGAGTCGCGCGACTCGGACGGCTCACGCAGATCGGCGAGCGTCTTCAGGTTGTGCTTGAGCCAATCGGCGTAGGGCTTTCGCACCGCCATGCGCTTCTTCAGCTCGGGATCCTCGATGATGCGACCCGCCTCGGTGTCGACGAGAAACATGCGGCCCGGTTGCAGGCGGTTTTTGTACTTCACGTTCTTCGGGTCGATCGGGAGCACACCGGCTTCCGAGGCCATCACCACGAGATCGTCGTGCGTCACGTAGTAGCGCGAGGGGCGCAAGCCGTTTCGATCGAGACACGCCCCGATCACGGAACCATCGGTGAAGGCCACCGATGCCGGTCCGTCCCACGGCTCCATCAAGCAGGCGTGGTAGCGGTAGAAGGCCCGCTCCTCGTCCGACATGCTCTCGTGCTTCTGCCACGCCTCGGGGATCATCATCATCATGGCGTGGGGTAGCTCGCGCCCCGTCTGCAGCAGAAATTCGAGCGCGTTGTCGAACATCTGAGAGTCCGATCCGCTCTCGTCGATCACGGGCATCAGCTTCTGCAAATCGTCCCCGAATAGAGGCGACTCCAGCGCTCCCTCGCGGGCGTTCATCCAGTTGATGTTGCCGCGCAGGGTATTGATCTCACCGTTGTGCGCCATCAAGCGGTAAGGATGGGCGCGCTGC
>CAYNOM010001237.1:0-2019 GCA_964398415.1 uncultured Polyangiales bacterium
AGAACATGCCGAGCAGCGCGAACACGAGCGTAGCGATGGTGAGGTTGCGTGTCATGAGCTCCTGCGGCCCAGCGGGGAGGTCCCGCCCGAGCCTCTGGCAGTGTTCGCCCGCGTTGGAGCGGGTCAAGGCCCGCGCAGTGGTACGCGGGTGGCATGACGGAGAGGAGGGCGAGAGCTTCCCCGAACAGCTGCGCCAAATGAAAAGCACTTGGCGGCTAAGGATAGGCGCGCTTCGGCGAAGTCATCGACCATGGCGATGTTCCTTCTTGCTGCCTTCTGCGCGCACGCGAAGGCGGAGGCTCGCCACCATGCTCAGCTTTCGACCCGAGACCGTCACTCCGCTCATCCCCGTCTTGCTGGCCGCGGCCGCATGCTCCGGCCCGCTCGGAGCTCGACTCGAGGAGCCGCAACTCATCGAGGACGCGCTCGCAGCCGAGCCGCCGGTGATCCTGCGCGACGTGGCCATGATCGATGACGAGGGCCAATGGGCGAACCCACACGTGCCTGGCCTGAGGACGACGATGGACGGTCGCCTTGCGCTTCGCGTGCAAGGGGCGGGTGGCATGGCGTACTTCTATCTCTACGCACCGGAGAGGGTGGACGAGCCCATCGTCACCGCTCCCGCGGGCATTCAGCTACTCGCGGACACCGAGCCCTTCCAGGTCCGGCTTCCGCCGGCGGACAGCAGCGATGGCAAGGACGGCCACACCGCGATCTGCGAGACCGCGCCCGAGTTCCGCAGCGCAGGGGAGCGAGCCAACCCCTATCCCTGCGGCGATGACCTGAGCCACGACTGCTACGACATCACCGTCATCAGCTCCAAGGCGATCTCCCGCTTCGCCACGCAGCTTTGGGGCACGCCCGTGACGGTCGAGGTCGGGTCCCCGAAGACGTCGGACGCGCGCATCGTCGGGGCACGCGTCGGCGAGGCGGTGATGGGCACGACGCTGCGTCTCATGGACGACTGGACGGAGCCGGCGGTGACCAACGACGGTCGGCTGCTCACCGGGCGCTTTGGCGGCGTGAACCGCCGGTGGACGAACCCGAACACGGGCGAAGAGCTGATCGGCTCGTACGACCTCGCCTACTCGGTGCTCCCCGACGACGCCGACCCCTGTGACGTGACCGGTTGGACGACGTTCCATCCGATGAGTCACGCACCCTACGACCCCGCGATGCAGCGCTACGGGCTCGCGGCCTATCCCTTCCGCGACACCGAAGGACGGCTCATCGCCGATGGCCAGGATCTGGCCGGAAGCTACCCCTGGGTCGACCGCGAGGGAGCCAACGTCTTCATGACGGCCGTCCCGGGGACCATCACCGAGCAGTCGCACGAAGACTTTCCGCGGACGTGCCTCGTCGAGGGCTGCGAAGACTACGTATACCCCACCGACTGGGACCGTGGCTTCCTGGTCGCCGGCCTCTGGACGCACGGGAAGTTCGTTCACATCGACGCGCGCATCAACAACGTGGACTGGTCGGTGGGCATGGACCCTCGCCTGCAGATGATGGTCGACCTCTACTACGACGAAGACGGCGAGGCCGTGCCGGTTCGCTTTGGGTCGGGCCGCAACGGGCACCTCTTCAGCGCCCCGGCCTACCCCGGAAACCAGAACATCCTCGACTCGATCCAGCAGCTCCACAATCATCGCCAAGCGGCGCGCACGGTCACGCCGCGAGACGTGGTGTGGGTGATGAGCACCGGAGTCGCCACGGACGAAGTCGTCTTCGACGATCTCCTCGATCCGCGGGCGTTCATCGTGTCCAACATGCAGGCCTCGGTCACCCCGATATACAACGCGCTGGGGCGCTCCACCGGGGTGCCGCACCACCACAACGGGCAGCGGAGAAAGCTCGGCAACGACATCGGCGGATCGCTGCGCCTGCCGGTTCGAATCACGGCCATTGCGCGCCTCGTGCCCCGCCACTTCCGATCGGACCCCTCTCTTGGTCGGGCTCAGCCACGCGCCCGCCTTGCGCGAGCGAAGCGAAGCGCCCCCCTTGCGCGAGCGAAGCGAA
>CAYNOM010001238.1:0-2016 GCA_964398415.1 uncultured Polyangiales bacterium
TGTCAAACAGTGGATGCCTCCCCGGCAGAGCCGGGGGGTCTCCCGCATACGCTAGCGATCGCGCGTCACTTTGGTCTCGACTGGAACGACGTGCGGGCAAAGGTCGATGCGTTCCAGCGACGCCTCGGGATCGTCCCTCGCGGCGGGCGCTATCGCTACATCTCACCGACGCCACTGGGCATTCACCTGGCTGTCGAGGCCTGGACGACGTTTCCGGATCTTCTCCGCTCCCTCCCAGATGCTTTGCCTACAGAGGGCGCGAAGGATGCTTACTACGAACGACTGCGGTCGATGGCCAGCAACCCACAGGCCCGAGAGTATGCCCGGAAGGAGCTGGCCTTTTCTTTTCGACTCGATGACTTCGTTGATGCGCGCGCGGTGCGTCGCTGGTCTGCGCTTTCCTCTGCTGATCCGAACCAAGCAGCAGCCAACATCCTCCGTGCCCTGGAGAGTACGGCTCCGGAAGACCGCTCAAGGATCGAACACCGGGCTCGGAGGGAAACGGTCTGGACCCTCGTGCGCCTGGCATGGCGCCGGGGGGCGTTCTTTGACGCAACCAGAGCCCTCGCCCTCCTCGCGGAGGCCGAAAACGAGTCCTGGGCGAACAACGCGACGGCAGAGTTCGTCGGGCGCTTTCAGGTCTTCTTGGGTGGCACGGCGGTGCCCTACCTCGAGCGCCTTGCTGTGATCGACGAGCTCGTGGCGACGGAGCGCGCTGCGCTTGTCCGACTTTCCGTCCAAGCACTTGCACGGGTCGGCGAGCGTCAGGCAGTTCGGACGGGAAGCGAGCCCGCTTCCGATGAGGTGCCGGAGACGGAATGGCGCCCATACACGGGCCGGGAACACCTCGAGTGTGTCCTCGCCGCGCTCGAGCGCATGACAAGCCTTGCAGGCCGAGGCCTTGCTGAGCTCGAAGGCGACTTCGTCTCGGCTGCGGAAAGCCTTGCCATGATGCTCCGCGAAGGCCCCGTCCGGAACGCGTTGGCTGCAGTGTTCGAGGCGGTTCGCACCGCGTATCCGGAAGCGCGCGAGCCGCTCCGTCGCGCCATCGCTGACGTCATCTACCGGGAGCGCAAGTACTGGAAGGAGCTGCCGGAGGAAGAAGTCGCGGAACTAGACGCGCTTCACGCAGGTTTCGAAGACGCATCTCTGCTAGCGAAACTCCAGCAACTCGTCGGACAATCACGATGGGCTCGTGACGAGCAACCTGATCTTCGGCCCCTCGCAGGGAAATTTGTCGAGTCGCCCGCCAGGCTAGCGGAGATGTGGCCTTGGCTCACATCCGGGGATGCTGCGGAAGGTTGGCGTTTCGGTGAGACCCTGGCGGAGCAAGACCCCAACGGTCAACTGCTCGATATCATGCAGAACACCGAAAGCCCTGGAAGAGACCTACGGGTCCTTTGTGGATATGTGAGCGCGACCAGGAGGCGCCGAGGCGACGACTGGTACGAGGGCTGGGTACAGGCGCAGTGGCATCGTGTACCGCGGCCCCTGCACATGCTTTTCGAAGTCGCATGGCGGTGCGGCGCGACACCTCTGGTCGCGCGGTGTCTGCGGGAGACTCTGCAAGGTGAGCCCGTGGCGCCAGAGACCGTCGGGCAACTGAGCTTTGGCCGCTGGGGAGAAGACCTTGATCCAGCTGTCCTAACCGACCTCCTTCGCGTGATGGTCGACACGGGTCATGAGGCAACGGCGCTGACGATTCTGGAACACCGAACCAAGTCCCAGCCAGGGGAACACCGCAGGTGGCTCGACTTGGCGCTGGAGCTCATCGCGGTGCCGAGCTTGATTCGCAGCGGTCACATGACGAGCTACTGCTGGAAGGAGCTCGCACTGCGATACGTCGGCGAGCGGCCCAGCGAGATTGCCGCTGCGATCATCCGCGAGCAGGGCGATCGTTCCGCGGCAACTTGGTTCGCCGCGCACAGCGACGCGGCGCAGGTGCTCCGCGCGTGTGTGGAGCGAAGCCCGGAGGGGGTTTGGCGCTCGCTCGAGCCTCAGTTGTCGTCCCAGGTT
>CAYNOM010001239.1:0-2014 GCA_964398415.1 uncultured Polyangiales bacterium
GATGCTGCTCGAGGCCGATCGGGCGGTAGGCCGCGCGCTCGCGACGTTCGGTGGCGACGACGTGAACGTGATCATCACGTCGGATCACGGGTTCAGCACGGTCGCGGGCTCGCGGGAATTCTTCGATCGGTACATGTTGAGCTTTCCGACGTTCTCGGAGCAGATCTCGACCAACACCTATCTCGACCTGGTGACGGGTGCGAACGTGGTGGAGCAGGTGTCGACCTTCACCCCGGACCCCAACACGGTCGTGCGTACCGACAAGCCCACGGGCATCGCGCTCGACGGAGAGGTGCGGCTCGCTTGGATCCTACAGCGAGCGGGGCTCTCGCACGCCTTCGACGTGTCGGGGATGTCGCCCAAGAACGACGGCCGCGGCTGTCTCACCTCGACACTCGCGCGCGAGCTGCTGCGAGAGGAGGACGTGCCGGCCACCATTTGTCTCCCGTTTGGCGCCGAGGAGGCGCAAAAGCCCCGCAAGGACACGATCATCGTGGCCTCCAACGAGGCGAGCGAGCATCTGTACATGCCGCGGGCCGAGCCAGACTTCGTGGCCAAGGTGGTGCGCGTGATTCAGGGCCGTCCCGAGTTCGGCGCGATCTTCGTGGCCTCTCGCCACGGTGCTATCGCGGGCACGCTGTCGATGGCGGACGTGGGTCTCGAGTACACTCAGGGTCCGACGCCCGATGTGATCGCGGTGTATGCTGCGAACGACGAGGACATCGCCAACGTCACCCACACCATCGACGTGCGGCCTCCGTCCTTCGGCGTGCCGTGGTTTCAGTCGTGTCAGGTCGACCCATGTCGTCCGGGCTTGTGGTGCGCACCCTCCAAGACCGATCCCAGCAACGCCAACGTTCTCGCCGAGTATCGGTGCCTATACTGTCCAGAGCTCCCCGACGATCCGAACCAGGGCGCCGAGGAGAACTTGCTCGCGGAGCAGCGGGCGTGGACGTGCCGGTTTGCAAACCCGAGCCCTGCCGTCGACCTGTGGAAGCGCAACACCGCCCAGCGCGTGGCGACCACGAAGCCGGTACCGGCTGGCCAGTTTTGCGAGAGTGTCGGACTGTGCGAGGCGGGGTACGAGTGCGTGCTGTTCGATTCGGATAGCCCCGTCCGAGGGGGCGTGTGCGCCGAGTCGGGTACGCCGGTACCCGTCACGGACCCGAGCCTGGAACGCCCACAGTTTCGGGGCACGAGCTACGCAGCCATGCGCAACGCACGGGGCGTGAGTGGCGGTCTCGGCGCGGCCGATCTCAGGGCGGTGTTGATCGCGCGTGGTCCAGACTTCGCATCCCAGAAGCGTGTCGACTTACCTTCTGGCATCGTCGACATTGCGCCCACTTTGGCGCATCTGATGGGGGCCGACCTGACTGACGCCAAGGGACGTGTGCTCCGCGAGGCCCTACGCGACGCGGACGCGACGCATGAAATACAGGCCGTCGTCGGCGAGGAGACGTTGAGTGGAGAGCCGAGCGAGCCGCTACCGGTGTATTCTCCCCGCAGTCCACTTCGGGACACGGCGCAGCGGCTCCATGCCGCTCGTTACAGCGCCTTCTTGCGCGTGAAGACGCTGCGTGTCGAGGGCAGGGAGTACCGCTACGTCGTCGGTGGGGGGGCCACCCGCGAGCGCTGAAGCGTCAGACGCACGCGCCGCGCGCGCCTTGCAAACGCTACCCTTGCGTCACCGCCGCGACCACCTCGTTCGCTAAACGAGGCGCACGGAGGCGTCATGGAAGTCATGCGGCGCGTGTGGTGGGTCTGGGTCCTGGTTACCGTGATGGGATGCGCTTCGGTGAGAGCCGAGGAGCTGACGCGCCCCGTCATCGATGCGGACGAGCTCTATTCGATGGAAGAGGAGGGCGAGCGGGACGCCATCGAAGCCCTGCTCACGGGAGAGCAGCTCCTGCGGGCGGGTGACTTTGCGTCGGCGGAGGTGCAACTTGCTCGCGCAGAGTCCCTTGCCCCGGCGCGAGCGCTTCCTGCGCGGCGGCGCTGTGAGACGCTCGTACAC
>CAYNOM010001240.1:0-2010 GCA_964398415.1 uncultured Polyangiales bacterium
CACAACCCTTTCTTGGGAGATCACGCTTCGAACGAGTCATGGCTGCGTCACCGAACCTATCGCGCTGCCAGACCACTCCATCCGCACGCCCGTCACCTTGCTGCGGTCGAGCCCCGGATTGAGGTCATCTGAGAGGACGACCGTCCATCCCGTGAATGGCGTGGGCTGGAAGTATGCGAACTCGAACTCATCCGAGAGTCGCCCATCCACGAGCACACGTGCCGCGCCTGACGAGTCGGTTTCGTACTGAAAGATGCGGACGAGAGAAGGTCCGCTGAACGCGAAGGTCTGCGACGACATTCGGTCCTCGTAGCTTCCCGAGGTGCGTAGATACGCAAAGCAGACCTGCTTCGGACAGCTAACCCCCTTGCACTGACGCTTTGTGCACGCGCCGCCGTCGCACTGCTGAGGACACTTTGCTCCCTCGAACCATACGCGCACGCCGTCCAGTCGTACGCGGTCGAGCCCACGGAAGGTGGGCTCATTCAGCCCGACCGTCAGCGCGAGCTCGCCGCTCTCGCGAAAGCTTCGCAGCAAGGACTCGTTGCGGATGGTGAGAGACTTACCCTCAAACACCTGAGGGGCCTGCGGGAACCGGGTCAGCGCGCTTTCATAGGCGCGTCGAATCCGGGCCAGGCTCGCGCGAAACACCCCGGGATCGTCCAGCAGCGAGACCCGAACCTCGATGTCGAGAAGGGCCCAATAGCGATAGGCGGCAGCGTAATTCAAGAGCGCCAGATAGATGGGTCGCTTCAGCTCCACCATGCGACGAGCCATGCTCGCAGCCAGCGCCTCGCTCTCCTGTTGACCGTTCTCGAGGTCGGCGATGAGGGCCTCGATCTGCTGTCGGTTGCGGGTCGCATATCCGATCGCGAGGGCCGTCTGCGTGACCGTCTGCCGCGCGCTGACCTCCATACGCTGCGCTGCGATCCAGGTTTGCCCTGCGAGTGCGAGACTCTCGAGCTCGATCTGATAGTTGGTCGCACCACGAACGCCCTCCTTCACGGCGAACTGAAGCAGCGCCCTGCTCTCGACGGCGAAGCGCTTCCACGCCTCGTCGGCGAACAGAAACTGCCCTTCCACCTGGGCGAGGGCTTCGGCCGAAAGCGCGAGACTTTCGACGTCCCCATGCTCGACGGCGATCTGCAGCTTCGCGCCGCCCTTCTGAAGGTCCCTGACCGAAGTGATGATCTTCTGAAGCGCCGCAATCGCTTCCGCCGTTGATTTGGAGACTTCGGCGATGGCCTTGATGGACGTGGCTGGGTTTCCCGCGGCGGCCACGGACGCGACGACTTTGAGCAAGGCTTCGACGGCGCCGACCACCGCTGAAATCGTGGTCTCGCGCTTCCAGCGCTCGATGCCGACCTCGAACGACACCCGTGCGAGAGCGACCTGTTCTTCTTGACGCTGGAACCTCAGCTCGGCCTCCCTCGCGGTGAAGGCGGCGCTGTCGGCGTCTTGGAGTGCTTGATCGAGAAAGGCTTGCTTGGCCTCGACGCCAATCTGCGCTTCGTCGAGCACAGAGCGCGCAGCCGCCACCCGCTCGGACGTCGCGTGGCTGCGATCGACGAATCGGTCGTACTGCTCCTCGTAGCTCTCGAGGGCATCGAGATAGGCCTCGCCCACGTCCAAATAGACGTCACGGCTGAGCTCCGGCACGAACTTGCCACCGGCATGCGCCTGCCAAAACGCGAGCTGTGCCGCGCTATCCGCGGCGAGGGCCCCAAACGTCGAGTCGAGCGTGAGGTTCGGGGCACTGCGTGCAACGCGAAGCACCCAATCGAGGAGTGCGAGACGCTCGTCCAACGACTCGTCGCCGAGCGTGCTGGCCATGAGCAGGGCGCGCTCCAAAGACAGGGGGAGGTCGGGGCTGTACTGGAAATAGGACCGCGGGATGTCGTCGGCCTCCATGAGCGCGGTCGACTCGCCGTCGTGCGCGACCAGAACCTCGAGCGCATCTTGACCACCCAGCCTCAGGAAGTCTTCCTGCCCGGCGTCGGGGTCGTACCC
>CAYNOM010001241.1:0-2009 GCA_964398415.1 uncultured Polyangiales bacterium
CGCGCGCAGAGCGCCTCGAACGCGACCTTGGCCACGTCAGCGGCCACGCCGGCGTCGAGGTCGGAGAGCAGTTCTTCGAGCTTGTCGACGATGCCGTCCTCCACCTCGCGCAGCGTGAATTGGCCCGCCCGCTCGGCCAGCTCGGCCAAGAACACCACCTGCATGAGCAAGTCACCCAGCTCCTCGCGCAGCAGCGCAGGATTGCCGGTGTCGATGGCCTCCACGACCTCGTAGGCCTCCTCGATGACGTACTGCCGCAGCGACTCCGGAGTCTGCTCCCTGTCCCAGGCGCACCCGTCTGGCGCGAGCAACCGCCGCATCACAGCCGCCAGCCGCTCCATCGCTAAGCTCCGCTCTCGGGCGGTGGGAAGCCTGAGCGCGTGCCAACGCGAATCCGCAGGGCTTCACCCAGGCTTCGAAATCGCTCGCACCACTCGATCGCCACGGCATCGCCGTCGTCGGCCGCCCGTTTGCGCTCGGGCCACACCTGCTGGGAGAGGGCGTAGAACACGTTCTCGGCTTCCCAGGGGTGGATGGTCACCGGAAGTTCACGAGCGCCCACGGCCAAGGCATCGATGCGCGTGAGCAGCTCCAGGTCGTCCGGCTGCTGCTCAAGGCGCCGCAGCAGCCGCGGTAGGGTCTGCTCGAACGTACGCACGAGACCTGGGATATCGAGACTCACGCCGAGCTTGCGGGCCTCTCGCAACATCCAGGCAACGCGGTCCACGTCAGGCAGCTCGGCGTTGAGTCCGGAACGCAAGCGATCATTGAGCACGTACTCGGCTGCTGCCAGGAACGCGCGCGGCACCGGCGTCTCGAGATCGATGAGGTAGTGCATCAGGGCGCCATGGCTCTCGTACACCTGCCGATAGGCGGCGCCAGCCCGCTCCACGGTCGACTCAAGGATGCGATCGAGGATGCGCCGCTGGTCGTCGCGAAACAGCGAGCGGATAGAGAACGTTCCCTCGGGGAAGTGCTTATCGAGCAGGCGAACCACCTCAGGCAGCTCGGCCCGGGCGAAGGTCGTCTCCAGATCCTGCTCCATGGCGCGCCGGGTCTCGTCGGCTGGCACCGCTTCCACGCCGCCCGTCAGGTTGTGATCGCCGAAGTGGAGCACCGCGTAGGAGAGCTCCTCTTCTGTGCCAGTGATTTGGGTTCCAACCCGCACCCGGCCAAGCGCAAGACGGGCTCGTCCCGCTTCAAACGCCCGGTGCTCGATCCGGTGGGCCTCGTAGCTGTAGATCTGGGTCTGCGGCCCTGGGGTCTCGAACAGCGACTGGATCGCGTAGTTGGCCCCGACCTTGGCCAGGTCGACCACGGCGGGCGCCACGTGGCGGGCCCAGACCCGGCTGCCATCGCCGTAGTCGGGCAGGTTGCTCTTGGCCTTGGCGAGCTTTGCGACGAAGGCCTCGGTGAGCGACTCACCAAACAGCCACTCTGCCAGCTGCATGGTGCGGCCCGCGTAGCGCAGCACCTGCACCGCTTCGATGTTGGAGATGTCATCGAAGAACCAGCCACACGACGTGAACATGGCGAGGGCGTGACGCTCCGCCTCCAGGAGGCGCAGTGCGGTGCGCGGCAATCCGGTCACGCCATCGAGCAGCGGACCGGCGCGGTCGCGTGTCGTCCAGGGGTCGCCGGCTTCGACCGGCCAGTCGCGCTCGACGATCGCATGGATCCCCTGCGCGACCACCTCCAGCCCGACGCGGAGCGGGGTGCGCCACGCCTGCTGCGTGTGCGGATCGAAGCGGCAGCCGCACTCGATCCGCCAGCGCTCCACCCCGTGCGCGCACGACCAGGAGCCCGGTTCGTGGAGCGTGACCTCCGGCAGGTCCCCCGTCTCGGCGAGGATCGCCGCGTAGTTGGTCAGGCGATGGGTGCCGGCATCTTGCACGCGCGCGACTGCGGCAGCGAGGGTTTGATCCCCCCCCCGGTGATGGTGCCCGAAGGTCTCGCCGTCCGTCGCCAGTGCAGTGAACGCCCCCGACGTGCCGAGCAACCGCGGCGCG
>CAYNOM010001242.1:0-2008 GCA_964398415.1 uncultured Polyangiales bacterium
CACGTACTGCATGGTGTCGTAGATGGCCATGCCAGCCGTGATCACGCCGCCAGGGCTGTTGATGTAGAGCGTGATCTCTTTGTCGGGGTCTTCGCTCTCGAGAAACAAGAGCTGCGCGATGATCAAGTTGGCCACCGTGTCGTTGACCTCGGTGCCGAGGAAGACGATGCGGTCCTTGAGCAGGCGACTGTAGACGTCCCACGTGCGTTCGCCGCGGTGAGTCGTCTCGACGACCATCGGATTTGGAATGTAGAGACTGGGCGTGAATCGGTCTTCGGCCACAACTCCCCCTGGTGGTGGCGGCCGACTTATGCCCGGGGGCCATCGAGGATGGCCAAGCCCGTTCAGGTCGCCGCTTCGGAGATGGTAGCCTGCGCGAGCAGATACTCAAGCAGCTTCTCCTCGAGGATCTGTGACTCGAGGCGTTCGCGCTGCTCACCGTGCAGCTCGGCACGCACCTTGGCGACGTGCTTTCCGCTGCGCTCGGCGATCTCTTCGATGCGTTTGTCGAGGTCTTGGGCCTCGACCCTGATCTCGCGCGTGCGCGCCACAGCACCCAGCAACAACGCTGCACGAACGCGGCGTTCGGCTTCGCTCTTCGAGTTCTCGATCAGATCTGGGGGCAGCTGAATGCCTTGGCGCACCAGCTGGACCATCTCCTGCAGCATGGCCTGCTGCTGCTGCTGCACGAGGGACGGGGGCACGTCGATCGGGTTCTTTTCGATCAGCTTTTGCACGAGAAGCTCGCGCAGCTCGTTCTCCACGCGATCTTTGAGACTCGCCTCGAGCTGATCGCGCGTCTTCTGCTTGAGTGCAGCGAGCGATTCGTGCTCGAGGTCTTTCGCAAACTCGTCGTCGAGCTCGGGCAGCACCTTCTCCTTGAGCTCCTTGATCTCGATGTCGAAAACGCCGGGCTTGCCCGCGAACTCGCCACCCTGATCAGCCGGGAAGGTGACGCTGACCTGCACCTTGTCGCCCGGCTGCTTGCCGATCAGCGCCTCGCGCAGCTCGGCGAGAAGTCCGCCCGAGAGGTCGATGGGCCGACCGTTGGCCGACAGGTCGGGACGCGCCGTGCCGTCGACGGACACGGTGTAATCGCAGGTGAGCACATCGCTCTCCTTGGCGGCACGCATCGGCTCGGGCGTGGTCAGCTCGGCATTCCCCTGGCGCATGCGCTCGATGGCCGCGTCGACCTCGCTGTCGGGAACCGTGGTCGCGCCGCGTGTGAGCTCGATGCCCTCGATGTTGACGCTCTCGATCTTGGGTCGGACCTCGACCTTGGCCTTGAACGACAGGGGCTCGCCCTGCCTGAGCTCGGGCATGGTCTCGAGGGGCGGTACGGCGACCACGGTGAGGCTGTGCTGCTTGACCGCGTGGCCCAGGCCTGCCTCGACGAGATTCTGGACGACCTCGTGTTTCACGCGCGGCCCAAACAGCTGTTTGAGGACGGTGCGCGGCACCTTGCCCGGACGGAAGCCCTTCACGCGAGCCGTGCGGCCCAGCTGCAAGTAGCTGCCTTCCATCGCTTTTTCGACGTCGGCCCAGGGCACATCGACGCTGACCTCGACCAAAACAGAGCTAATTTCGCTGATCTGCGATTGCATCGCGCGACGCCTCTCACCAGGGGTTCAGGGCGCGTTGTCTAGTGCCCAGGGTGTGGAGCGTCAAGCGAGGTGGGTCAGCTCGATATCCAGGTCGCGGGCGACCTCGAAGATTCGCTCATCCCGATAGAACTCGCCGAAGATGATGCGACGCAGGCCCGCGTTGGCGATCATCTTGAAGCAACTCCAGCAGGGCGAGGCCGTGACGTAGATCATCGCCCCGTCGATGCCCACGCCGTGGGTGGCGGCCTGGATGATGGCGTTGTTCTCGGCGTGGATGGTGCGCACGCAGTGGCCGTCCTCCATCATGTGGCCGACCTCGTCGCAGTGCGGAAGGCCGCGGATCGAGCCGTTGTAGCCAGTCGACAGGATCACCTTGTCGCGCACGATCACCGCCCCGACGTGTT
>CAYNOM010001243.1:0-1034 GCA_964398415.1 uncultured Polyangiales bacterium
CGGGTGCACACGTGCGCACTCTCGGACTACGACTCGTCAGCCTGGTGCTGGGGGGAGGGGCGTTACGGCGCGCTGGGCAGCGGCGAGCTTGCGCCCAACACGACGGAGCCCGTGCAGATGGTTCTGCCCAGCGATGCTCCGCGCTTTCCCGTCGCGCAGAGCACCGACGTCGATCGCGTTCGCGCCGTGCTGTCAGCCGCGAGACCTCCCTTTCACCTGCTCGGCGCCCAAGTGCAGGGCGGCAGCGGGGGCACGCGGATTCATCTCGATTCCAACTTTCAGCTGGTCACGCGTGACAGCCACGAGCTGCAGGCGAGCGCGACCCTCACCCACATCCCCGCGCGTGAGCTGAGCGCCCACGCTCCGGCCGGTGGGCAGGGCTTCTTGTACCGTCGCTTCGCCGTGTACGCGCCCGAGAGCGAGGGCTGGGGCGAAAACGCCTTCTCCTGGGGCTCGGTGCCCGTGCTGGCCCTGGCCCGCGAGAGCATGTTGCAGACGGCAGCCTCGTCGCCCGCTTTTTACGCAGGCGCGTCGGGCGCGATGGAGCTGCTCGACAAGAGCATCGGCCCGCGCACGACCCTCCTGCGCAAGGCCAGCGAGACACGCGACGCGCTCTTGGCGGCGTGCCGCGGCGAGAACATCCCCTACGTGCGCATGCTCCCGTTCGACACGGTCAGCGGCAAGTGCCGTGAGGTGGTCGCAGTGCAAGGTGGCGCGCGCACGGCCTACGAGCTGAGCGTGGTGACGGGCGTCGATGACACAGTGAGAACCGTGGCGTTTGGAGACCAGGTGCAAGGTGCCGCGGGCAAGGCGCTTTCGCCCGATCTCGGCGACAACGCCGACCTCATGGCCACGCAGCAAGCCACGCTCGCGACGCGACTCGCTGCGGATGGGCGTGAGCTCCGAACCGCTCGGCTCATGCTCAAGAGCCCCTCGAGCGTGTTCCTCGAAACGCCGGGGACCCCGCGGGACCAGGGTGGCTTTCAGCTGCTCTTCGACGGCTCGATCCGGGAGCGTGGTGAGGCCTGGGAGCT
>CAYNOM010001243.1:1044-2005 GCA_964398415.1 uncultured Polyangiales bacterium
AATTCGGAGCTGGCCGACAAGGGCTTTCTCGTCACCTCGTCGGAGGCGCTGATCACCTGGGCGCGCACCGGGTCGCTGATGTGGATGACGTTCGGACTTGCCTGCTGCGCGGTGGAGATGATGCACATCTCGATGCCGCGCTACGACGCCTACGGTCTTCCGACCGACTGGGTGCCTTCGGCGGATCCGTCGTTGCTCGGCAGCAACGGGGAGGAGCCTTACTTGTACTTCCTACGCCTGGCCGAGAAGGTCGCACGCGAGGCTACCAAGGCCATCGAGGACGCGGCCGAGGCGACGCGCCAGGAAGAGATCGACGCCCAGACGCTGGCGGCCGCGCAGGAGAAGGGCGCGCAGCTGCGGGCGCAGGAGAATCAACTCCTGTGCGGTAAGGCAAACTGCGCGGACGTCAAATGGGAAGTACGGGGGCCGGTGGTGGACATGGACACGGGGTGCGCAAAGCTTACGATGCCACCGTTGTCTATCACGAAAGAGCGGGCGTATGCGGTCCGCGACGCCGCAAAGGTAAAGTGCGAGGCTCGGGTCCTGGCGCTGAAGGCGATGCTCAGTGAACCTGTGAAGGTGCCGGCGGTGGTGTGGGCACAGCGGGACCGGGAGGTGCCATCGTTCGAGGGCCAACAGGGAACAGAGCTTGGCAAGGCGCTGCTGGGTACATGGACGTCGCTGAGGCGCTTGAGGGATAGCTATGAGACAGCGCTCGCCGCGATCCGCAGTGCAGAAGCGAACGTGGCCGCTGCGAAGGAAGAGCACGAGGCAGCCCGTGCAGGCATCGGCGAGGCACAGCTTCAGAACGCACTCAGCGAGCTGTCGCTCGACCAGCAGAGGCAAGCGCTCCTCACGCAGGCCGCAGAGCTTCGCTCGCGGTTGAAGGCGTCCAAGGATGCCGAGAAGCGCGTGTGCTCGGACGTCGGCCTTTACCGGGCCGTAAGAGCTGGCTACAGCT
>CAYNOM010001244.1:0-648 GCA_964398415.1 uncultured Polyangiales bacterium
CTTCTGCCGAGCCGCCCTGGTCTTCGCTAGCGTTTCACTTAAACGTTTCACTTAGCGAAGTCCAGAACCCGCGGCAGGGGAGCGTCTGCATTACGGCAAAGCCAGCCTTTGGAACCACCCGGACTAGAGCGTGCTGCAGTCGGCGGCATCGAGCGTTACGCTGCTGATCAACGTTGCATCGTACCCTCCGCTGCCCGAGTCCACAGCCGTACTTCCGCTGCCCGCGTCCATTTGCCAGAGGGCGAGCGTCGTTGCGTCGACGGACAGCCTACGCGGCGCGGTGAAGTTGTCGGCGTATCGCACCCCGCTCGAGACTCTCACCGCGCGCATGCTCCCGTTGAAGAACCGCCCCGTTCCGGGCTGCTGTCTTCCCAGCTCGATCGACCCGCTGGTCGGAAGAGGCACCATGGAGACGTTCCCCTCGAAGGCCACATCGGAATACTGCACGCCGTCCACGAAGAACCGGAAGCTCGTCCCATTGGCGTAGCCTCCTCCCGAGTACGTGTACGCGATGTGATGCCAAACGCCGGCGGTCACCTTCCCCGCGAGTGACGGCGACGTCAGCGAGTTGTGCGCGGGGTACTCAACCACCAAAGTATTCGAGACAGACTCGACTCGGAAGTTGAGGTTTCCTAGGGTGAGCACGGG
>CAYNOM010001244.1:658-2001 GCA_964398415.1 uncultured Polyangiales bacterium
CAGACCCCGCGGTCACTTTCACCCAGGCTTCGACGGTGAATGCCGAATTCGGGACCACCAAGCCACTCGCCGTCATGTAGCCCGTGCCAGCAAAAGTGGCATGGCCACATGCCTCCGCGTCGAACGTTAGCGCATTGCCGTCTGGGCATTCGAGCGTCGTCGTGCCGTCGCCGTTATCCGTGATCGTGCAGAACCGGTCTTGGTCCAGACAGAGATAGGACGTATTGGTTACCTCGCCCGCCTCAAGGGCGCCGTTCCTGGCGGTGCCGGTCGGCGTACCGTCGTCGAGGCCCGACTCGATGCGCTGGCCGCCGCTTGCACAGTTGCTGCCCGCGGGCTCTGCGCTCGTGCGCACGAGGCTCGAGAAGCCGTCCGTGCCGTTGCTGCCGGCGCTTCCGGCCGCGCCGTTGATGCCGTTGCACACGTAGCGTGTGCTCGTCACCTCAGCGGCATCGAGCGTTCCACTGCGGTTCACATCGAGGCCGCTGTCGACCTTTTGTCCGCCGTTTGCGCATTGCGCCCCGGCTACTTCTGCGCTGACGCTAACGAGCGAGTTGAGGCCGCTCTCGCCGTTGCAGACGTAGCGGGTCGCGTCGACCTCGTTGGCATCGAGCACGCCATCGCGGTCATCGTCGATGCCCACGAGCAGCTTAACGCCACCCGGGGTGCAGTTTGCGCCTGGGGCCTCGGCTTCGGTCGCGATCAGCGCCGAGAGGCCGGATTCTCCCGTGGCACCGGTGTCGCCCTTTGGCCCAGTGTCGCCTTGGTCGCCCTTGGGGCCCGCTTCGCCCTGCGGGCCCTGTTGGCCCTCGGGCCCCGTCGGCCCGGTGTCGCCTTGCGGGCCCTGCTCGCCTCGAGGGCCTTGTGCGCCCTGCGCACCCGCCGGACCCGGTTCGCCCTGCGGGCCAGGTTGGCCGACGCCGTCGAGCTGCGCAGGGAGCCAGCTGCCCTCGAGACACGCGTAGAGCTTACGCTCGCTCTGCACGTACGCGAGCTGCCCCTGGTGCTGCTTGTCGCACGCCGGCAGATCGCTAGCCGACGGTACTGCAATGGCGTCGACCACTCTGCCGATGTCATTCGATGCGCCAGCGTCCGGGCGAACCGTGTCTTCGCGATTGCCGACTGCATCGCCGCCGCACGCGACGAGCGTGCTCAGCGCGATGGGTTGCGACCAACGTCCGAACCATGGACGGTTCACCGATATCTGCTTGCTTCTCATTTGCTTGCATCCCCCGCCTTCGACGCGCGCACTCCCCCAAGTGCGCGTCGTATGGCTATTGGCGCCGGACCCTGTCGTCCATCATGGGCTAGTTCATTTCGGTGGGTCGGCGGTGGGGCGCTCT
>CAYNOM010001245.1:0-2000 GCA_964398415.1 uncultured Polyangiales bacterium
GTGTAGGAGCTTGCTGGCAAGCGATCCACCGCGTAATTCGTTCGCGGGCAAGCCCGCTCCTACAAGGTCACACCAGGTAATCGGGATCCCAATCTACCGTGATGGTTCTTTCAGTCCTGCTGACCTGCTTGACCACGCAAGCAGCAACGGGCGTGCCTGCGAACTGGCCGCTCACGCTCACGTTGGTCACGCGGCCTGTGGCACCCGACACCGTGATCTTGGTCATGGCTACGCCGCTCTGGCCGTTGCCGCAGGCCGAGACTCCCGGCGTCACCGACTTCATGGCGCTGAGCACGTCGTCCTTCCCGGGCATCGATGGGAGAGTGGAGGCCGCTGCGGCAGGCTTGGCCGTCGCAGCCGCGCTCGCCGCGGGCTTCTTGCTGGCACCTCCAAGGGCGCTGTCGAGAAGGTCGTCGAGGCTGCGATCGCCGCTGCTGCTGCTCGGCTTCGGAGCAGGCTCGGCGGCTGCTGCTGCGGCGCCGGTCGTGTCACCGCCGGAAGCACGGCTCGCCCCGCTGCCCCGCTTCGTGCGCGTCTTGCCGCTGCGCTTCTCCTCGTCTGAGGAATCGTCCTCGCCTTCCTCTTCTGCCTGGGCGGCGGCCTGACGCTGGTCGGCTCCGCCAGGGTTCGCCTGCGCACTGTTCTGCTCCGGCGCTTGTGCGCCGGGTGCCGCGGCAGCCTGGGCCGCACCCGCTGCGGGCGCCGGGGCATTTGAGTCCGGTGCCTGGGCGATGGGTGCCGCGTCTGGTTGACGCAACAGCAAGAATGCCACGAGGCCGAGTAGCACGGTCATGCCGGCGGCCATCGCATAGACGATGGCCTTGGTGCTGCCGCCCTCAGAGCGATCGCCCGCCACGGGAGCAGCGATGGTCGCAGCCGAGAAGGCCGAGGCGCTGCCGACCGACAGCAGGTCTTCCACGCTGTCCTTCGCGGCGCCGTTGCTCTTCGTCTCGCTGACGGTCTTGGTTGCGCTTGCGAGGGCCCGGATGTCGATCAGACCCGAGCCCTCTCCCTGCGCCATCCCGGCCTTGGGGCGGTTGCTGGCAGGAGCGCTGCTCGAGCCCGTGGCAAGGGCCTGAAGGTTCGAGAGTGAGAACAACACGGAGTTCTCGTTGCGCTGCCCTGTGAGGGCCTGATCTTCACTGACTCGGGGGCTCTGGCCGTTCGACATGCCTGGATCTCCTGAAGCACTTCCCGAGAACGGGCTCTGTGCCGCCTGTGCAAACAGATCCGCGCCCCCCCCGGCCGCGGCTGCGCTCTTGCTGGAAGCCTGTCCCATCACCCCGGACAAACCGCCATCATCCTGTGCTGCGAATGGGTCCGCGCCCATATCACTCGAGCCGCCGAACACCTGGCCCGTACCGTAGGCCGCTGCGGGTTGGGCCTGCTCGGTGCCACCTTCCGCTTCTGCCATCACCGCAGACACGAGGGCTTCGACGTCCTTGGCGGGCGACCATCCATCCATGCCCTCGCGCCACACATAGGCCTCCCAGTCGATGCGCGACTCGGCCAGCAGATCCGCGATCTGCCGCGGCGCGTAGGGGCCCTGTTGCTCGCCGTCGATCACCACGTGCCACACTGCCTCGGCGCCGTAGTCGAAGACACGGGTCGACTCGTCGCCCTCTTCGGGCTGGTCTCCCTTGACGACGATCACGGCACTGCACTTCTTGCACCGGATCTTGAACACCTTGCCGGCGACTTTTTCGTCGGCAATTGAGTACTTGGCTCCGCAGCTGTCGCAGACGATTTTCATGGGACGGGCTTCCTCGGCGGGTTGTCGGGGTGGTGCGGCGAGGTGCGCTCTACCCCGCGAAAGCTCAGCAGAAAGTGCGCATGTCAGCGGCGATGTGCGCCTTGCGGCCGGGACGCTAACAGACTTTCGACACGCATGACTAGCGGACCTTAGGAAAAAAAATGCACCCGCTTCGCTGTCCTCAATCGGGGACGCGTCGTCCGCACTCCCCACAGAAGGCGGAGCCAGGGGTCAGCTTGGCGCCGCA
>CAYNOM010001246.1:0-1998 GCA_964398415.1 uncultured Polyangiales bacterium
CTTGACGTGCTGCGCGGGATCGACGCCCCACACCACGATGTCCGTCAAACCATCACGGTTGATGTCGGTCGTCTCGACGCCAGAGGCGATCGGAATGGTCTTACCGTCCTCTTCTCCCCAACGCACATTATGAGTGTAACCAAATGACAGACCAGCCACGACGTGGCGAACGACGGCGGCGTACCACGGCTCTTCCCCCTCCTTGGGCTTGTAGTAGAAGAACGTCGGGAACACACCCCTATCCTCTTCCCGCTCCTCCCGTGGCACCCCGTGGACAAGAATGTGGCCATCTTCATCGAACGAAACGAAGTCATCCCGTCCGTTTCCATCCGCATCGAACACGAGCGTGTGGAGACTTGCATACCTCTCGATCTCTTCGTCGCGCCAGCCAGGCTCCAAGGGGCTGCGGGACTCGCCCGGCACGAAAAGGTTCTCACCCATCTCGTCGCTGTCGGGCTTCTCCGGGTCACCGTAGTCGAGCTCGAGCGGCGGCGCGCAGGAGCGCCGACCTTGCACGTAGCCGCACTCCTGCAGCGTCTTGAGCAGGCGAATGCCGCCTTGCTTCGTCGCGGTGTATCCCATGCCGTAGCTTCGAATGGGGACGGCGCTCACGCGTACATCCACGCGGCTGAGCACCATGAGGCGCCCCAGAGGGCCGCCTTGAAAGCGACCCAGGTGCAGGTCCGTCGCGAGCTGACAGTAAGGATCGTTTGGGTCGTTACAGGCGTCGGCGTCATCGCCGACATAGTGGAAGGACACCTCGGCGCTGCCGCCGTTGTAGCCAATCCAGCGAAGCACCGCTTCGGCGTCCGCCCGCTGCGAGACCGGCGAGCCGTCAGGATTGCGCACGTAGCGTCGACCGATGGGGTCGTACAGCTCGGGCGCGCGCACCGTGACCCCCGCCTTCTGGTAGCGGTACTCGATCACGTTGCCGAATCGGTCGGTCACGCGGCGCAGCAGCCATTGCCGGATGTTGGAGGGACCCATCGCAGGATCGCTTCCTCCGAGCAGCAAGAATTCGTCGTCGGTCGCGTGCCCGTAGTAGAGGGTCCGTCCATCCTCGTGGTGCACGCTGAACTCGCGGCCGGGCACCCACGCATGCGCCTCCTGCGCGTCGCCCGCGGAGGGAAACGGATGGGGGGTGCCTTGGACGCGGTGCCAGCGCCCCTTGACGACGTAGCCGCTCTCGTAGAGGCCTGTGAAGAGCGCCGTCGAGCCAGTTTGCTGCTTCACGTGCAGGGGCTCGCCATCCAAGCACAAGCCTGGCCCGCCCTGGTAGATCGGGGCGATACGATTGCTCGGCTCGCAAACGCTGATCGCCGACATCCCCCCGAGGCTCCAGCCTCGCCCGAGCACGCCATCGCCTGCGGTCGAGTTGTAGACGAAGGACAAGTCAGGGCGATGCCCCGATGCGCCGTCAGGAAGCGTCAGCGGAATCGTGTAGGAGGCGACGCCAGAGTCCGACACCGTGAGCGTTCCCTCCGGGGGCGGCACCACATCTGAAGGCAGCACTGGCTCGCCTGCGGGCCAGCTCGGCGTGGGCTGCGTGAGGCAGTTGCCCTGCGCATCGCAGCCCAGGGCGCAAACGGCCCGGCAGACTGGGCCCTGTGGTAGACAGCCGCCAGTTTGGCTGCACGCGCCCGACCCCTCACACAACATGGGGGTGCAACGATCGCACAGCGGACCCAACGAACAGACCTCACCCGAGGACGTCTTGCGTGGCTCGCGATACTTGTCGACGAGGTCCGCCATCGTCAGCGGAGCGGTGCACGAGGAGCTGCCGTCTGCCGACGCAACGCAATACGTGCCGTCTCGACAATCGCTATCGAGCAGGCAGCCGGCCTGGCCGGGCTCGCACATCCCCTTGCAGACACCCCCAGCACCGTCGGGCGTAAAGCGTCCGCAGGCTGCCGTCGAGCAATCGGGCTCCTTCGTGCACTTGCCGCAGAGCGAGTCCACCTGCCCGCAGGCCGTGCCGGGGTTCGTGAGGCAGAAGGC
>CAYNOM010001247.1:0-1995 GCA_964398415.1 uncultured Polyangiales bacterium
CGTCTTCCACAGCGCCCACCAAGCTGATGCGAATGCGCTGCTCGGCGCCCGTCTTCACGTCCCGCGCCCGCACCTGCAGCGTACCATCCGCATCCATCAAGAACGCCACCTCGATCTGGGTGCGCCCGCGCGCGGCTGCCGGCAGCCCCGTCAGCTCGATGACGCCGAGCTCCTGGTTCTCGCTCAGCTTGCGCGACTCGCCCTGACACACGCGCGCGCGCACCGAGTCTTGGAAGTCGCGACTCGTCGTGAACATGCGGCTCTGCTCCACCGGAATGGCAGCATTGCGCTCGATGATCACCTCTGTGAAACCCCCGACGGTTTCGATGCGCAGGGACTGGGGGGTCACGTCGAGCAACAGCGGCGCGCCCTGTTGCGGCAGCGCAATCGTCTCGAGCGGAGCGAGCGACGGGATGCGGCCGTCGTCGGCATCGAGCTCGACGCCCCCCATGGGCATGATCGCGTCCATGTTGATCTGATCGGGCGACACCCCGTGCGCCATCTCCCCGCGCGGCATCTCGAGCTCGGGAATCACGTCATCCGCACCAACTGGGATAGACGCCATGGACGACATGGCCGGCGGGGGCGGCAGGGGCGGCGGCGCAGCCCTGAGCGCAGCGCTGACCTGAGGCATACCGAGGGGCCCAGGCGGACGCTTGGGCTGGAACGCGGGCCCCGCCGGCGCCTTCTCCTCCGGCAGCTTGTTGGCGGGGGCTGCCACCTTCTTGAGCGCCACGCGCCCTATCGCCTGACCTGCCACCGGCGCATCGCGCTCTTTGGCGCCCGCGAGCTGCGCACCTTGAATGGCAGCGCCCTGACACACGACGAGATCGGGGTCGATGCTCGCCAGCGGATCGCGGCCGAAATACTCCTTCACCATGCCGCGCACGATGGGCATGCGCGTGCCGCCACCCACCAGGATCACCTGATCGAGCTGCGTCGGCCTGAGCCCCGCGAGACGCATCGCCTCTTCGCACACGTCGAAGGTGCGCGTGACGATCGGCCTGCACAGCTCTTCGAGTCGTTGCCGCGAGATGTGGAACCTGAGATCGAGGGACGCGCCACCCTCGCCGTAGGCGAGCTCTTCGACCGTGAGCTCCACCTCCTGCGTATCGGAGAGCTGGCACTTGGCCCACTCGGCCGCAGCGCGCAGGCGCTCGTAGGCCTGGGCATCGTTGCGCGCGTCGTAGCGTGCGCTGGCCAGAAACGCCTGCACCATCTCGTCGGCGATGGTGACGTCGATGTCGTCGCCTCCGAGGAACGTGTCGCCTGCCGTCGCGACCACCTCGAAGACGTCACCCGCCAGCTCGAGGATCGTGACGTCGAAGGTGCCGCCGCCCAGGTCGTAGATCGCCACGCGCTCGCGGGTCTTGTTCGCACCGCAGCCGTAGGCGAGCGCCGCCGCAGTGGGTTCGTTGAGAATGCGCAGCACGTCGAGCCCCGCCACACGCCCCGCGGCCTTGGTCGCGCTGCGCTGCAGCTCGTTGAAATTGGCCGGCACCGTGATGACGGCCCGACGGCAAGCGGTCTTGAGCGCTTCCTCCGCGGTGGCGCGCACGCCACGCAGCACGAAGGCGCTGATCTCGGGCAGGGTGTAGGTCTCGCCGCGCGCCACGACGAGCGCGCCTCCCGTCGGCCCTTCCTCGAACGCGAAGGGAAGGCGCTCGACAGCACGCCTCACCTCCTCGCTCTTGAACGGGCGACCGATCAGCCGCTTGATCGAATAGATGGTGTTGGCGGCATCGACGAGGCGGCGCTCACGCGCGGGGTAACCCGCCAGCACGTCTCCGCTCGGGTGAAACGAAACCACCGACGGAAACAGCTTGTTTCCGTCCGCGTCCGCAAGCACCTGCACCTTGCCGTTAACCGCTGCGGCCACCGCGGAGTTGGTGGTCCCCAGATCGATCCCCAGAACGGGACTCCCCATGCGCGAAGCCTAACACGCGAGCGAAAGATCCCGTCCAGAGGAGAGTCCTCCGCGCGGATCGTGAGCTC
>CAYNOM010001248.1:0-1993 GCA_964398415.1 uncultured Polyangiales bacterium
TGCGCATCGGATTTCGGGGCAGCCGACCCGTCCCTGTTTGGCCGGGCACTGCCGATCTCGGGTGTTGCCGGCGACCAGCAGGCAGCCACCGTCGGCCAGGCCTGTTTCCGGCCGGGGATGATGAAGGCGACGTGGTCGCCCTTCTGGAGGCCGAGCGACAGGAGCCAGCGGGCGCGACGGTTCACCTCTTGTTCGAGCTCGACGAAGGTGACCTTCTTCTCGGAGCCGTCTTCGAGGATGAAGCGCATGCCGGCGTCGGGGCGGGTGTTGACGGTCTTGGCGACCTCGACGCCCTTACGGACAGTCCAGTTGGGGTCGTAGGGCTTGGGTTGATGACCAATGTCGACCTTTCGCATCGCTGAGACTCCGTTTGTATCGTTTCCGGCACGGGCCGACCCGCGTCTTCCCTGCGTTTCTTATGCTGGGTCCATATGGGTCTGGACCGCCCGCACAAAGCCTTTCGCGGGGCTCTCCCCGCTTGGCGAGCCGGGCATGTACGCGCCGTGATCGCGTGAGTCAACCTGCAGACAAGTAAGACGCAGAGGCGCATGGATGGCCGAGATCGCGAGCGATCGCTCGGTCGGTGGGCGCGCGTTGAGATGGAGTAACAATCATGCGGGTGAGCGGGTGAGGGGCGACGCTGCGCGGACCTGCGTGAGCGGGCGTTCGTTCGGACGCGCGCAGCGCGTTTCGCATGGGCGCGAAACGGATCGGCTGTCGTCCCCACGTGTGACCGACACGACCAGGTCCCGAGAGCCCCCACAGCACAGCCCTCCGGCGTGGGCCTAGGTAACCCAAAGGGCCCGCTCCGAGAATAACGCCATCTATTCAGAGCGATTCAGGCCCCGGTTACAGTTGCCAGAAAGGTTGGCATAGGGAAAACACCGACGCGAAGCCGATTGAGCAAATGCCTGGGCGAAACCGCCCGCCGCAACCGCGGTACCGGCGATTTCCAGCCACAACCCAACTGACCAAGGAGAGCATCATGCTCCTGCGAGCCATTCGTCTGCCTGCCATCCTCGCCTCCACCGTACTCGCTGGCGGCCTTCTCCTCACCGCTCCGTCGCTCGCCGGCACCGCGACTTCGAACCTCGAGGTCACCGCCACGGTGGCGGCCAACTGCACCATCACCACCTCGGCCGTCGCCTTTGGTTCCTACGACCCGATCGGCACCAACAAGACCGCGGCGCTCGACAACACAGGCAGCGTCACTGTGACCTGCACCAACGGCTCGGCGGTCACGGTCACGCTCGGCCAGGGCGCCAACGCGGCCGCCACCTCGACCGATGCCGCACCGCTGCGGCGCCTCAAGGATGCCGGCACCAATCACCTCGCCTACTCGCTCTTCTCGGATGCAGCGCGCACCGTCGTGTGGGGCAATACTACCGCTACGGGCAAAGCGGACACCGGCACCGGGTTGGCCAGTCTCCTCACCGTCTACGGCAGAGTCCCCCAGGACCAGAACGTCCCGACCGGAAGCTATAGCGACACCGTGGTCGCCACCGTCACCTTCTGAAGATCGGGCTCGCAGTGTCTGGCTCGCACCCCCGCCTCGAAGGGGCGGTGCGAGCCCCCATCTGCACCAAGGACTCGTCACCATGCGCACGCTCACCGCCCTCATCGCTTTCGCACTGACCGCACTCCTCGGTGCAACTCCCGCCCAGGCTGGTGATTTCCAGGTCAACCCAGTCCGCCTCTTCCTCGAGAGCGGGTCACGCACGGGGATGTTGACCCTCACCAATCGCGGCCAGACACCAGTGCGGCTGCAGCTCACCGGCTTCGCCTGGAGCGAGCTCGCCATCGGCGAGCCGAGGCTCACCCCGACCGATGCGCTCGTCGTCTTCCCGACCCTGCTCGAGCTCGGCCCCGGTCAATCGCGCCGCGTGCGCGTCGGTGTCAATGGAGAGTGGCAGGACCGCGAAGAGACCTACCGCGTCATCGTGGAGGAGCTGCCCGACCACCGCACCACCGACGCCCAGGGCGTCAATATCCG
>CAYNOM010001249.1:0-1992 GCA_964398415.1 uncultured Polyangiales bacterium
CGACCTCGTCGTTGCCAGTCGCGAAGCAGCGCTTGAGAGCCATGCAGCAGGTGTTCAGCGGGTTCCCAGGTGTCGGCCTCTGCGGCGTAGCCGCGCCAGCGAAGGCGATACTGTGTCACTCCGTGCCGCTGGCGCTCGCCCACGATCCGCTCCGGCTCAAAGACTTGCACCTGGTCGACGAGCGACCGCAAATACAGGAGGGGCTGCGTCTCGGTAGCTCCTGCGGGTGGTTCACCGGGATAGCCTGGCCAGCGCCGTCGAGGTTCGTCCTGCTTCTGCTCCCGCCCGCCCTCGGGCTGGGCTTCTGGCCTCACGGGGCGGGCGCGGATATCGACCAGGTCGCCACGCCTGCGCTCCTGGTGCAGGGTGCCATGGACATCGGCCCAGCGTGGGCTCAGCGTAGGGCCGGGCGCTCGGGGTGGCCCCGCTTCTTCCCTGCCGTAGCCACAGCCGTGCACCCAATTTCGCACCATGGCCGGGGTGATGCGCGCTAACGCTCGTCTTATCGCGTCCTCCAGCCCGGCCTGCGTGTAGCCGTCGTCGGGGGCCCATTTGCGCACGCAATGCTTGAGAAAGGCAAAGGCGGCCTCGACCGGTTGAAATCGAGGGCTGCGAGGCGGGAGAAAGACACAGCCACGGAAACCCCATTGCCGAAAGAGGCGGTGAAACACCGAAATGCGATCCGCAGACTCGAGGGCCACGGCGCTATGCGTCGAAGCATTGTCCCACACCAGAGTGCGCTGCGCCCGCTCGTCGGCGGAGAGGTGCGGGACGAGCTGCTGCTCCAGGTAGAGGGCCACGTCACGCACGGTGCTGCGGAGCGGCTGCAGGGGGCCACCGGTGTCGCGCCGCCCGGGACGAGGTAGCCCCAACGGCCCTCGAGCCGCCAAGTGCTGCACCCGGGCGCGCAGCTCGGCATGGTTGCCCGTCCATTGCACCCCATGACGCCGCAGCACGCCTTGCAGCGTCTGGCGTGAGGCCTGCGGAGCCAGGGCAGCCGCCTCCACGGCCACGGGTGCGCCGGGCTGGGGCAGCTCGGAAGCCTCCAGGCGCTCGCTGACGGGTCGGTAAGGGCGCGTCGGGGGATGGAGCTGATAGTGCAGGATACAGGTGCCCTCGTCGGCGCCTACTCCCAGGGTGAGAAAGAGAGCCGTGCTGAGCGTCTTGCCTTTGCGTTGATAGAGCACGGGCGCCGGGGTATGCGCGCCTTGCGAGCCCCACGCCTGAGAGGCTTGTTCATTCAAGTAAAAGAGAGTCTCGTCAAAGAAGAGCAGGTGTCGAGGGTGGAAGAGGGGCAGAGTGAGCTGGGCTTGACGGAAGGCGCGACGCTCGGCCACGAGCAGAGGATTGCGTCGGGTCAAAGGGTCTACTTTTCGCGCCGTCCGCTTGCGTAGACCGGCCTTGTGCAGGGCGCGGGCCACGGTGGAGCGACTGACGGGGACCGGGACCTCGCTACGTAACTCCTCCAAGGTCGCCTTGGGTCGCCCTTGGGCTTGCTGTGCCAACCGTTGGATGTCGGCCCGCTGCAGGCGACTGCCCCGGTAGCCCCCCATCGGGCGCGGGACGGGCACGGCGCCACCTTGTTCGGTGGCGGCCTGCTGCCAGCGATGGACAGTACGACGACTCACCCCTAACCACTGTGCCGTCGCGGTGGCCGAGCCGCTCCGGGCCAAGGCCGCCATGACTCGCTCGCGGCGCTCCTGAGAGAGAGGCGCGGGCATATTCGTCCTCTTTTTTTCTCTCTCTCCTCACTCACCCTGCCACGAGCCGATGAGTTCGCACCGGGGCGCGCCACACCCCCTCTGGGCAATCTGGCTAGCATCATGCAGCGCGCTCGGGAAACTCTGTCTCGTACCACGCATATCAGGGCTTCAGCACTGAGTTCTTATATCAGCATCCACAATTACGATCGCATGCTTTGAACATTTGGTGAGCGTGTCAAGGGTCTATACAGAGGCTGCGCAGCACAGAGTACGCCACGAAAACAAAATG
>CAYNOM010001250.1:0-1992 GCA_964398415.1 uncultured Polyangiales bacterium
GCTGCCTGCATCTCGGCCCGGTGGCTGCGCTTGCGCCATGCCTTCGATAGAGGTTTCAGGCGGCAGCGCTGAAAGCGCACCACGCTGCGTCTCGGTCGGCGCCGAGGCAGCCACGTCTGGCTGCGACGGTTCCGTCTCATCGGACGCCACTGGACGCGCCTGAGAACCGCGAGAGAGATGCGTCATCCAAGCTGCGGCCGCCCCGACGATCAGGCTGAGCGCCGCGGCCAAGAACCAACCAAGGCGTGGCTTTCCGTGGCCGCCAGCCGTGGTCTGGCGCGCGGGCTCGTAGCTCTCGCGCGCCGCGTCGGTCGACGTGTTCGGACCCATCGGTTGGGGGGTGTCCGTGCCGTCGAGAGTGGGCGCGGTCAGCGCGCGTGGGACAGATGCTGCGTCGGCGCGAACGGCGAGCACGGTGGGCGCCAGAGCAGGTTGGCCCGTCCGCACCGGCACCGCCCGACCGCAAGCTTCTAGCAGCGCTGCGGCGAACGCATGAGCATCGCGGTGGCGCAACAGGGGATCCACGGACAGCCCTCGCTCGACCACTCGAGCGACGGCGGCGGGCACCCAAGGCGCCGCACTCGACAGGTGCTCGTGCTCGCCACGCGCGATGCGATGCAGGGTCCCGAGCGCCGAGTCCGCGTTGAACGGCAAGACGCCGCTCAGACACTGGTACAGCACGACCGCCATCGCCCACAGATCGGCGGCTGGCCCCACGTCGCGCTCGCCACGCGCTTGCTCGGGCGCCATGTACCAGGGTGTACCGATGGGCTGGCCCGTGCGCGTCGCCATGTCCGACCCGCCCCGTTCGTCCGTCACGCGGGCCACGCCGAAGTCGAGCAGTTTGGGCAGGACCGCGCCGTGCGGTCCCAGGCTCACGAAGATGTTGTCGGGCTTGAGGTCGCGGTGCGTCACTCCAGCGGCGTGGGCCTCCGCCAAAGCCTCGAGGATCGGCACCAGCAGCTCCAGGCACTCGTCCACCGAGAGCTGCCCGAGCCGCTTCAGTCGCCGACTCAGCGGCTCGCCCTGGAGCAGCTCGAGCACCATGTACACGGTGCTCTCGTCCGTGGTCCCCATGTCGAGCACGTCGACGATCGAGGGATGCGAAAAGCGCGCGGCGGCACGTGCCTCTTGCAGAAAGCGGCGGGCCACGGCCTCATCGCGGGCAAGCTCCGGCAGAAGCAGCTTCACGGCCACGGACCGCCCAGTCCAGGTATGCTCCGCCTCGTACACCACGCCCATGCCGCCGCGCCCGAGGATGGCCCGCAGCAAGTACTTGTCGCCGAGGCGCTGACCTATGCGCTCTTCCGGGGTGGGGATAGGCATCCGAAGGCGCGCAGTGTACCACCTTCATCGCCGGGGCCTAGGACCTCGCTCGCACATCGTGCGGCGTGCCGTTCGGAGAGGTTCGGCCGGCGACCCGTGATCCGTCTGTGAACGAAATCACGATCCCCGCCCCGCGCGCGCTCAGGTCAGAGCAGGTCAGCCTCAAAGGAACAGCTGGCAACGACCTCGCAGGTGGCGGCAACGTCGCAGGTGGCCTCCACATCACACGCATTGGCGACGTCGCAGGTCTTGGCCACGTCGCAAGTGCTGGCGACGCTGCAGGTGTTGGCGACGCTGCAGGTGTTGGCGACGTTGCAGGTCTTGGCCACGTCGCAGGTCTTGGCCACGTTGCACTTGTTCGCCTTCTTGCCTCCGAACAAGCCCTTGATCCAGCTCCAGCCACACTTCGCGCCGTCTTCCACGTAGCTGACCCCGCACTTGGCGCCATCCGTCACGCGCGTGGTCCCGCACTGCGCGGCGCTCGTGACCGCGCTGGTCCCGCACTGCGCGGCGCTCGTGACCGCCCTGGTCCCGCAGCGCGTCGCACTGGTGACCGTGTCATAGCCGCATTGCGCGGCGCTCGTGACGGTGGCGTACCCGCACCGGGCTCCCTCGGTCACGAACGTCGTCCCGCACTGCGCGGCGCTGACCACCGTCTTGGTGCCG
>CAYNOM010001251.1:0-1989 GCA_964398415.1 uncultured Polyangiales bacterium
TCCGTAACGGATCGCACGCCCGGCACTGCACGGCGCAACGCGTCGAAGGTCGAGCTTGCTGAGACCCAGCGCAGGCTCTCAGTTTCAAAGCCAAAGGGATCGACGGTCGACCACATTCCAGACGTCTGCACGGCCGTACCAGCATCGATCACTTGACGTTCGATCAGAACGGTCACGGTGCGAAGCGGCTCCACGGGCGGTGCGCCCGATTGCCCCCAAGTCTCCCAGTTGGCCCAGTGCCGCTTTGCCGCTTCCCTCGCCGGTTCGACGGAGAGCGCCCGTACCTGAGGAAGATTGCTGGCTGAGTAGAAGACCCTTGGAGCCTGCACGTTGCGCACGATATCGGCATCGTAGTCGATGACGGCAAGCAGCGTCTTATCGGTGGATACGCGCGCGGCGCCAGACGGAAGAACTTCGTATGTAGAAGACTTGACTGGATGCGCGGCAAATGGACGAAGAACGACGGGCGTCCACGCCTCGAACGCCCCTCCCGCATAGAACGCCTCGCCGAGCAAGCGCTCGGTTCGGATGGGCATGGGGCTCAGGTCGTAGTCATCCACCCGAGACGCGCGTGGGGCGTCGCCCGTACGTACGGCACGCGTGATGCGCTCAAATCCGACGTGTCCGCGGAATCCGTCATGCAAAGCGTTCTCATAGAAGAAGCGCTGATCGGAGCAGCTCGCCCAGGCACCAGCACCATCGCTGCTGCGCTGCACGACCCCTTTGACGACGGGGTACGGCAGCGCTCCGCTGCACCACGTGAGCCCCGCAAGCCCCTTGCAGCCTGAGGCCGCGGTGGTGCGCTGATAGGTTGGTCGGTTCGTCGTGGTCGTCGGTTCAGGAGCAGTCGCGATCCTGCCAGGAAGCGGCAGCTGAGCGGGCCGGCGCGTCTTGGGCAGCCCGGCGCAGGCTGCGCCGTTCGAACCATCTTCCTCCCACACTTCGGTGCCGCCCGTCGTGTATTGAATCGTAACCTCGGTGCCAACTCGTTCTCCGACGGGCGACGTCTGGACGCGAGACAAGAGATGCCAAGCACGACCATCGGACCCGTGGAACGTGGTGTTGAGGCTGTTTTCCACGAAGAACTGCCACCGCGGCTTTTCGTAGCTCGTCTCACTCTCGGGGATGCACTCGCGAGCCTCGTTGTACTTGTCGGCGTTGCGATAGCACTCGTAGTCGTAGGTGTAACCATTTTCGTCGTTGCGACGAATGCAGCAGAGTTTTTCCTTTGGGAAGCGGTTACAGATATCGACCGATGCTTCGTAGCTGCCCCCGCTGAAAGGAGGAACGCCGTTGTTCCACACCTGGCCCAGTGATCTCAGGTCGGTGTCGCCATCCCCGTCGAAGTCACCCTTGAAGGTACGGTATGGGCTTTCCTTGGGAGCCCAGTCGTCTGCATTCTCGCAACGAGGCGTCAGGCCACTGATAGGCAGCCTCCTGAACTCCACTTGCCCGCCACTCGTTCGCCGCGCATACAACGCGATGAGCCCCGTGACGCGGTCCGGCTTCGTGGCACCGCATGCCGGCAGGACGATGTCATCGAGGCCATCATTGTCGAAGTCGCCGACGACCCCCTCGGCAAGGTGCTTCCACTCGCACATCGGAGTTTCAAGGCGCTGTCCCGGAATGAAGCCGACACCCTGACCAGCTGCGAAGCCGGTGCCGGTGTTGAACCACCACTCGACGATACCCTGCTTGTCGCGTTGATTGTGAATGAGCAAGTCTGACAAGCCGTCGCCGTTCAGATCGGCAGGAAGGACATCGAATTTGGCGAAGTCCAAGTCTCCGAAGGTCTTCTCGGCAGCGATCGCGGGGCCTGCGGCACCTCGCACGAGAACGGTACGGCTCTGCGGGTGCCAGAAGTCCTGCTGGTCGGGGCGTGTCTGCACCGCGATGCCGCGCTTGCAAAAGTCTAGGTTGGCACCTGTGAGCGCGTACTTGGTGAACCGCGGGGCTTCGTCGAGTCCAGCGAGTTGGGGACTGAACGAC
>CAYNOM010001252.1:0-1987 GCA_964398415.1 uncultured Polyangiales bacterium
GGGGTTTGACGATCTTCCAGTCGTTCCTTCGGCACTCGCGAAACTGAGATATAGCGGCGCCCAAGGCTCGGAGATCGGCCTGAGGGACGATGTCCAGAAGCCGCCGCTTGGCGTATTTGGGAATGCGTCGTGGTTGATTGCTGCGCCTTCGAACTGCGGCTCCAAGAGTGTTCGGAGTTCTTCGAGCGTGGGCAGTCGGTAACCCAAGTCGGTACAGGATTCTCGCGCCGAGTTCCAGTCGATCGTTCTCGTACTGACGGTTCGTTGCCAGGACAACCCCGACGCGGGGTCCATGACCGACCCCCCCTCGATGACGAATCGACCGGTATCAGGCCGAGTGTCTGCCGGGTTGGAGGGGCCACCCCACCCCATGACATCATCTTGCGCTCCACCGTCGGAGGCCTGCTGTGGATTCATCTGCGGCAAGTTGGGTTCCGGCATGCTCGACTTGTCATCTTGCAGGTCGCTCGTGTGGGTGCAGCCCAGCAGGGCTGACCCAAGAAGCAGGCGGGTCGCGAACGCGGGACTGACAAGACTCGATCGTGGCACGCGCTCTGTCATTGCATAGCTCCAGGGGGAGAACGCGACGCTTGCGGGACGGGGTGGGTCTGACGCGATCGCGCAAGAAAAATGCCAAGGCCGGGCGCCTCAGTCAATCCGAAGTCACCCGCAGGAGACCAGCCGTGGCGCCACGGGGCGTGGCGAGGACCGGCGTGTCCAACTGCGCAGCGCCGTTTGGCTGTTTGGCTCACCAACGGTGCAGGGCTGGGCAATCCGTCGCCGAGCGTTGTGCGGCAACCCCCAAGGCAAAGCAGCCCTGCTGCACCAACGGAGCCGGGCCCAGGTGCTACCCTCCGCACATGAAGCCACTGCCCATCAAAGAACGCTGGGCGCGCTTCGCGGCGCTGCCGTTTCCCAGCTTGGGAGGATCCTTCGAGATCGACGACATTTGTCTTGTGTCGGCCGACTCCGCGATTGCCGGGTGTATCTCAACGTTCTTCAGCGGAGCGTCATCAGGGGGCTTGGATTCCGAGCGAGAGGACATTCTTCGGCACACAGTTGCGGACCTCGAGCGAGTGGTAGAGCGGATGCCGAACGAAGCTGAGGAGTACTTTCGGGAGCTACTTGGCATCGCTCGCGCGGTGATAGCGGACCTCGACGGTCGACGCTAAACGCAAAGCCTTCCGGAATCCCGCACCCCCCTCCGGTAGCTTGCCCATGTGGGAGTCACCGCAACCAATGAGGAGCTCGAGGAGCTCCGCCAAACCATCGTCTCCGGAGCGCAGTCCGTAGAGGCCGACAGCCGCAAGGTCGTCTATCGTCCGCTCGACGACCAGCTGCGCATCCTCCAGCTCGCTGACGAGGCCCGGGGCACGCCCCGTCGGCGCCGTGTCGCCTTCTCGAGGGGCTACTGATGGGCGTCGAGGACCTCCTCGCGTCCGTGGCCCCGGGCTGGGCCGCAGAGCGTGCGCGGGCCCGTGCGAGCTACGGGCGCAGTCGACTGGTCGCAGACCGTCTGCGCGGCTTCCACGCGGCCGCGCAGAGCCGACGCCTCGAGGACTGGCGCGCGATCACCGACACGGGCGCGACCGATCCGGCGATGCACCTCGCCACGATTCGTGCGCGTTCACGGGAGCTGCGTCGCAACAACCCCTACTGGGAGAGCGCCATCACGGGCATCGTGGGCCACACGGTTGGGCACGGGGTTCTCGCGGCCGTCGGTCATCCTCGACGCAGCACCGCCACGCGCCGGCAGGTCGAGTGGAACGGGTGGGCGAAAAGTAAGCTCGCCGATGCGTCGGGGCGCATGAACCTGTATGCACTGCAGTCGCTCGTGGTGGAGACGGTGGTCGAGAGTGGTGAGTGCCTGGTGCGTCGCTTCTTCGACCCCGCGGGGACGCTGCGTCTGATGGTGCTCTCGCCCGACTATCTTGCGGATCTCGCGCGTACGCGGTCAGCCAGATCGGCGGCGTGCGGACACCGGGAT
>CAYNOM010001253.1:0-1984 GCA_964398415.1 uncultured Polyangiales bacterium
GTCGGTCTCCGTGGTGCGCAAGCCCACCTCATCGACCCATTGCGTGCGCGGGAGGCCTGCAAAGGGTCTCACGTAAAGCCGAGAGATGACAGCGAGCGCGAAGTCGCTCACGGGCGGGCCGGACGGCTCGCCCGCGAGGGGTACGTGGGCGTAGGGCAGCGGCACGGCACCGAGGTCGAACTCGGCGACCTGCACCGAGCGGCGCGCGTCAGGCACAAGGTTTCGGCGCGTCACGCGCTCGAACCCCACAAACCCCTGGTGGGTGTCCTGCTTACCGTTCTCGTAGAACATCTGCGTCTTGGTGCAGTCTGTCCAGGGGCTATCGGTCTCTTTCACCTTCGCCAAATTCGCGGTGCGTTCGACGTAGGAGGCCACGACGGGATACGGCAGACGCGGCGCACAAGTGGCGAGCGGACCCAAGGCACACCCTCCAGCGGCGGCAGTGCGGGAGTAGATGGCGACACGCTCGCCCTCGCGCCCAGTATCCGCACTGGTCAGGCCCGCAGCGGGCGGGTGCCGACCGACTTCGATCTGGTCTTGATTCGGCACGCACGTCGCTGGAAGCTCGCCGCGGTGCACCGATTCGATGTATGGACGAGAGGTGACTGCTTTGTCTGCGCCTTCCTGGTAGTAGCCGCTGCCAGCAACGTAGGAAATGAGCGTCTCGCTCCCTCTCTGTCCGGACACGGGGGACGAATGCACGCGGGTCAAGAGGTTTCGCGGATGCCCTGCACCGAAGTATCGTGCGCGCTCTGCGAAGAGCGTTTCGTTCCGCATGTTCCCAACACGGTAGAGCCAATCCTCGCGGGGTTTACTGTGGGTAGGGGGGCCATCCGGAGCCGTAGTATTGCGTGGGTATTCTGTGAATCGAGCGCTGACATAGCGAACGTCAGTATCCCCGTCGCCGTCAAAGTCGCCTGGCCATGCTGCATAGGGTGTCTTGTCTGCACTGGCTCTCCTGTTGTCGCCCAGCACGTCCAGCACTTCCTCCACGTGCTCGCCTGTCGGATGCAGAAAGTGAACTTTGAGCGAACCTGGCCCGCCGTTTGTGCCGCCTTGGCAGGCTGGAATCACGAGGTCGTCAAGGCCGTTGCCATCGAAATCGGCGATAGCAGCGTTGCTCATGTACTTGTAGTCGCAGTGCTTCAGGGTACTGGCCGGCTGAAAACCGAGCGCGTGACCCTCGACGAAGCCGGTGCCCGTGTTAGTCCAGAATTCGAGCTCGTCGGTGCCCTCTCGATGGAAGGCGAGATCGGGAAGGCCATCGCCGTTGCGCTCGATCTGGCGCACCGAGACGCTCTTGAAGTCGCGTTCTCCGAAAGTCGTCTCCTTGAACAACACCGGGCCATTCGCGCTCCGCGCCAGCACCAGACGCTGGGTGGGGCTCCACAGATCGATTCTTCCCTGTCGCGTTTGCAGCGCTTGCGCATCCGAGCAAAATTCGAGTGGCAGGCCTGGGATCAGCGTGAATTTGTAGTCGATGGCGTCGGGGGCGGCGGTGAGGCCCATGACGCTTGAGACATCCGGATGGATCAACCCATCGCTGCTCTCGATGAGGATGCCGTAGCCGCCTTGATGCTTCGAACAGTAGAGGAAGTCGAGCTGGCCGTCCTCGTTGTAGTCGAGAGTGGTGAAGGCAGCATTCGAGTACGCCTTCGGGCCTCCCTTGTCGCTATTGTTGTTGACTCGAAACCCGAGGTAATCCTTGCCGTCGATGCCGGGCAGCATCGCAGCGAGACCTGGCGTGTTGCCCAGGTATCCTTCGTGCAGAATGCGTCGCGGGGCGTAGCTGAGCTTTCCATCTCGCATCGAGGCTTGATAAACCCAAACGCCCAGCGGGTAGGTGGCCTTGAAGTGATGCCGGTTCTTTCGAGAACCACACAAGATGGCCTTACCACCGCAGTCTCTGTCGAGGCTTCCTTCCAGATTCTTGACGTGCTGCGCGGGATCGACGCCCCACACCACGATGTCCGTCAAACCATCA
>CAYNOM010001254.1:0-1983 GCA_964398415.1 uncultured Polyangiales bacterium
ATGGCCATCACGTCGTCGGGGCATCGCCGGGTGCATGCATCGCGCGGGGCGCGGCCCTGGTATACGACACGTATCAGCGCCGGCGGATAGTCGAAGTTCACATTCAAGTCCGTCAGCAGTTCAATGGTGCCCGTCATTTCACTCCAGTTGCCCATGGCCCAGCGGCCTGTCTCCCTCAACCGCCCCTAGAGCACAAAGTACATTGGCCTCCCGTTCTCTTGGGCAAACTTGCTCAGCGCGGTGACTTCACGGAAGAAGCGGCGACCAACGCTCCCTCCAGCCCCTCTCTTATCGAACTCGAGAGCTGTGGTCGAGACGACCTGTACCTTGTCGGCCGGCACACACTCCTCTTCGTAATCATCAATCAGACAGCCTGTCTGAGCGTTCAGCTCAGAAAAGAATCCCGTCTTCCAAATCTTCTCGAACTCAGCTTGGCCACTGATCTCCACGAATCGGACCTGCACGTCATCAGCAACGTCCCCGTTCTCGAACGCCGTTGCGGCATCGTCATCGGCAGGCACGACCACGCCACGCCTGAACTTTTCAGATAGCTGCATCACGCACCTCGCCTACTCCATCAAGAAGTGGGTCATCTGCTGCCGCACGTCCTTCAGCACGGCGCCCTGCACGCCTCGCGGATTCGGTACATTCCCGAGCATGTCGAGATATGCGCCCTTCTCACTACCGAACGTCTTTGGCTGGAAGATGCGGAAGTAGCCAGCGGGGTCCACGACGACTTGCCGACCGGTCGCAGGGCTTTCAAAGATGGTCTTGCCCGTCGCCGAAACCCAAGATGTAGCGTTGGGCCCAGCATGACGGGCGATTGCCTTGTCCAAAGAGGCGGTCGCCCAGTTCTTTCCGTACTGCGCCACACGAGCAGCTCCCCCAGTCAGCTGAGCTCCCCCCTTTGCGGCATTCCTTCCCGCCCATGCAGCGCGCGCCCAGGACACGCCCTTGGACAGGGCGCTGGATGTTCTTGCGATGACCTGACCAGTTCTTGCAAGGCGCACCAGGCCGACTCCCAGACGCACGAGCCCCCCGGCTCCGACCGCAAGCGAGCCGAGCGAGCCGGTAGCGTAGGAACCGGACTCTTCATTGATGGCGTCGGCAGTACCCACCCACTCGCGCAAGCGCCCTCCCTGCCCAAGGAGCAGGCCGTCGACGAGACCGGCGGTGGCCATCGCACCGTGCTCGAGTCCGGTGCGGACGCTACCCGTCGGGTCGACACGGTCCCAGAACGATCTGTTGACCGTGCTGACCTCAGCGGCTGCCTCGCTGAGCGCTGCGCCTGAAGGTGCCGGCGGCTTGTAGGCCCCTTTCTTGTGGTCTTCCTTAGCTTTGTCCCGCTTATCGCCCGCCTTGCGTCGGAAGCGCCGCTCCTCGCGCCGCTGCTTTCCATGCTGACGCCAGCTCTTCACGGGCCATTGCTGGGGGACTGGCTGTGCCTCTGGTGGGCACTCCTGGCCGCCAGCGGACCCGTCATCGATGCGGGAGTAGCCGGTGGGGTCGACGAAGTTGATGGGGTCGTTTTGAACGTAGGCGCGACGGTTGAAGCCCTGTGGATGGTGCAGACCTGGGAAGAAGGGGTCCGGCTGTATGAACTGACTGGAAACCGGATCGTAGACGCGGCCGACCATGTCGATGATGCCGATTCCGAAACTTTCGGCATCCCGAGCGACGTCCCGATGACCAGTGTACCCGAGGTCGGTCGCTCCGATCGCCTCGGAGAGCCCGAAGCTGTCGAATGTGCGGAACTCGGCTGGCTGGCCGGGCAACGCGGTGCCTATCACCGAGCCCTGGTAGTCCCGTACGAGCATGCGTTCCCGCGCCTCCTCGAGCACGCGTGCACCATTAGCGTCGAGACGCTCCTCGATCGCCTCCTCGAGTACGACGGCGCCGAGGCCGTCTGACATGCGGAAACGATGCACCACCTCACCGGTAGGCTTCTCGGTTCGCTCGTAGAGCTTGCCAAAGTAGGCCGTG
>CAYNOM010001255.1:0-1981 GCA_964398415.1 uncultured Polyangiales bacterium
ACGCCTCTCGAAGCCGTTCAGCGCATTCACCGTCAGGGCAAGGCCGCCTGAACTCCCTGGGGACCAGCTTCGCAGCCTCCACGGGCCCCACGACCTCGTGGTGCTTCTTCAAGTCAGCCTCGACGACGCGGGCCAGCGCTTCACTCACCGCACGCCCATCCGTTCCTTCGTAGTACGCTGGCGCGATCACGAACACGTCCGCGCTGACCGACGCTGCCCAGCACCAACATGCAACGGTCAAGATCACGCGTCGCATTAGAAGCTCCCCTGAACGGCTAGGCCATTGGCGATCGAAACCTTGTAGCGCTTGCCGAAAGGACCGACCCACAGCACCGCCGCGCCGGCAACCATCAGCGCGCCGGATGCTCCAAACAGCAGCGAAGCCTTCCAGCTCCGGGCGGCATACACCTCTTCGCAGGTGGCGTCGACGCACCTGCCGTCCCACGCCAACGCAAGCGATGGGTACACGGCTAACCCTGCCCCGAGTACCAACAGGCCCCCACCTAGCCAGTAATCCGCAGCAGACCTGCGGCGCGACGTCGTGGAGAATCTTACCTCTGCTTCTTCGCTCACTGGCTTCGCCGCAAAGATCCTCGCCACCGTGCCGCGCCGCTGAAGAGGCGCCATGGAGCGCGCCACCAGTTCCCGCCGAAGCAACTTGGCGGGTGCCCGGACCCACTGCACCGCCACCCCATCACGCTGGGCTTCCACGACAACGAACGAGTCCGCTTCCGCCTCTTCGGCCAAGGCATGGGCGTCGTTCAGAACGCGAGCACTGTCCTGCTCGGTAACGTAACGTAACGCCGGTGTGCCCTGCCGGAGCTCGTACGCATCGTCGGCCGACTGCCGAAGCGTAAGGCTGCGAGCACGATGCACTTCAAGACGATGCACCGGACCTCTCTTGCCAGAGCACTCCAACTGGAACTCCTGAGGACCAGGCGCCACCTCCACGACCAGCGGTGTCACCCCTACCGGCGCTCCATACACGCGCAGGTCGCACCCAGCTGGCGCCGTCTTGACTGCGACGGCCACGAGATGGGCGTGCGCATCGAAGCGCTCGAAGGTGCGCACAACGTCCTCGTGCCATGCACCGAGGCTCGGCCGGTCCGGGAATCTTCGGCTGCAGTCAAGAACCGCCTCCCGTGTCATCTCTTCCGTTTCCGCGAGAAGCTCGAGGTGAACCCGAAGGGCACAGAGGTTCCAGAGCAGAGCACGCCCTTCCGCATCGGGTACCTCGCTCACCTGGCGCAGAGCTTCCGTGATGACAGGCCCGTACGCCGCCTTCACCTCGTGTGGGGCCACCCCCTCGGCGAGCCGGTTGAACGCCTCAAGCCCTGCACGTTGCGCCTGCTCTAGATCTGGTGAGACCAAGGATGGCGGCTTCGCTATGTCTGGCCGAACCTCGCTCATCCCGGCAGCGGTGAGTTCCGCACGCACGTCCGACAAGGTCTGTTGCACGAGGTCATCGGCTTGGTCCCCGACGACAAAGATGGCTGCGCGCTCAGGGTGGTTTTGAGCGCCTGCTCCCTCGGGGCGCCAGACCCAGGGCGCGAGGTACAGCAGCACCGCCAGCGCTACACGATTCATGGAGGCCACCTTACACGTGACCCGGTTTTTGGCAACTGACTTTCCAGACCTGCGATTGCCTATTTTTTGTCGTTGATGCGCCATTCGAGCAGCTAGAGTGCCGAGGTGGCTCTTGTCTGCACTCTCGAATTCAACAACCGTGATCGTGGCTGGCGTGCGTCGTGCCAGCTCCCCGACGGTCGTACGATCACCATCTCCGAGGCTCATAGCCCGCAGGCCGCAAGGCGCCGCATGCGTCGGGCCGTGGAGGCAGCCGGCGTTGCCGAGCCCACGTTCCAAGAACGGCTGCGGATCCCAGCGCATCTTGAGTCTCAGCTCAGCGCGTACCGCGAGAAGGATCGTCAGCGCGCGGCCTTGGAAACTGAGGTGCAGTGGCTCCGACCAAGGCTAGCGC
>CAYNOM010001256.1:0-1978 GCA_964398415.1 uncultured Polyangiales bacterium
AGGCGTGCGACGCTCCGCGTAGCGTTCGTAGGGTCGTTTACTGTGTGTAAGCGAATTGTGTCCGCCAGTAACCGGATTGTCCTGAAATGATCGGGATTTCCTGCCATATCTAGGGTGTGACCGACAGCGAACGAGTAAACATATTCGCCTTCGAAGATTACCGGGCGGCCCTGCGCGCGTTGTACGCCCACAAGAAGGAGCACGAGTACGGGTTCTCGCACCGTGCCTTCTCACGACGCGCTGGGCTCAAGTCCACGAACTTCCTGAAGCTCGTGATGGATGGCCAGCGCAACCTGTCGAGGGACGCCGCGTACCGCTTCGCAGAAGCGCTCAAGTTGAGCCCCCAGGAGATCGAGTACTTCTGCGAGCTCGTCAACTACAACCAGGCCGAGACCACGCGAGAACGTGGCCTTGCCTATGAACGCCTGTGTCGGCTCCGGCCCGATCGCAGCCTGCGTGATCTGCGCGAGAGCCAGGCGGCGTACCACTCCAAGTGGTACTTACCCGCGATTCGAGAGCTCGCGGCGCGGCCCGACTTTCGTGCGGAGCCGAGCTGGATCGCGCGCACGCTGGTGCCGAGCATCAGCGCCGGGCAGGCGAAAAAAGCGCTCGAAACCTTGCTTTCGTTGGGCCTCCTGGTGGAGGACGAGACTGGGCGCGTGACCCGCGCGGATCCCCAGGTCACGACAGGTCCCGTCCCCCTCGGGCACCACCTCGCGGCCTATCACCGCAGCATGATCGAGCGGGCGGGTGAGTGCATCGATCTGTTCCCGCGCGAGGAGCGCGAGATCGCGTCGCTGACCTTATGCATTGACGACGCGATGCTGTCGCAGCTGAAACAACGGCTGATCCAGTTTCGGCGCGAGCTCATGCAGCACGCCGAAGGAAGCGGGACGCCGGAGCGCGTCGTGCAGATCAATTTCCAGATGTTTCCTCTTTCGAAGGGCAAGGAGAAGGGCTGATGAACCGCTTGATGACATGGTTGGTTGCGGCGGGTCTGGTCGCGTGCACGGGCACGGACACCGGAAACCCCCCCTCGTTGCTCGACGATTTTGAGACGCCGGGCTGCAAGAGCCAGGCGGTCGCGGACGAGTCACTTGCTCTGATCTCGAAGCAAAGGACAGCCGACGAGGCGCTCGAGAATCTCGAGTGCGTCGTGTGGCAGCGCGTCGACGAGGAAACTCTGTCGCTCGAGCTCACGAACCACAGCGACACCTGCGGCGCCGACTATGGCTGGACGCCGCGCGCCGAGCGCGACGACATGGGTTCCGTGGCGTTCTATCTGGACAACCCCAAGTGTGACTTCGCCGGCTGTGGGTCGTGCGCCTACGATCTGAAGTTCACCGTGTCGCTCGACGACGGCCCGGACGACGTGAAGGTGCAGCTGTACGGCGACGACTGCTTCCGGGAGCGCGTGCTCGCGCGCGAAGTGATGATTCCCCTTTCGAGCGCCCCGAACAGCGGCGTGCTCTGCACGAACTATCGCGAGAGCTATGGCCTTTCGACCGTGTTCGCCTGCGGGCAGTCGCCGACCTTCGGCCCCTGCGACGATCGCCTGCGCGAAAACCAGGACGAATCGTGCTCGTTGTGCGGCGCGGGTAGCGTTTGCAGCGAGGTGAGCGGTGACCGACGGCGGTGCCTTCCGACCTGCGAGACGGAAGCCGACTGTGCCGACTTCCCGTCGACGCGTTGCATGGCTGGCCTGTGCCAGCTCTGATCGGCTCGGCGTCCATGATGGGCTTCTGCGCTGCTCTTGACCAGCCGCGACGACGACAGCCGCGACGACGACAGCCGCGACGACGGTCCTCCATTGTTGCGGGTGTTCGATGGGCGCTTTGCGATGAAGTGAAAAATGGAGGACCGTCGTCGATTGGTCGGAGCCCGGCACAGAGGCGCGTGCCCCCCCAGGGCGTGCGCGATTGGGGCGTGAAGTTGTCCGGGCGAAGCAGGACGGCCGTCGCTTTCATCACGCGGGCGT
>CAYNOM010001257.1:0-895 GCA_964398415.1 uncultured Polyangiales bacterium
ACATCGCCGACTCGGTCTTCGTCGACATCGAGGAGCTGCCGGCCGTGGTCGACCATCCTGTGATCCACGTTTCTCCGGTCGTTCCAATGCCAATGTCGCGCGCCGCCTCGGGCCCAGTCACCAGGCTGAAGCTGCCAAAAAAAGCACTGTTGGACGTGCGCCGGAAAATGGAGCCTAGGCTGTTCACGACCCAGGGCACGCCATTGCGATCCACCGCGATGCGCACCGCACCGCCGAGAGCCCTATCCCAGCCGGTGCCATTCCACTTGGAGATGGTCTTCCCGCCCGGAGTCGCCTCACAGCCAATGCTCCACACGGCCCCGTCGGCACCCACAGCGATGACACTCGCGCAGCCAGGAATCTTGACCCAGCTACCGAAGGAGGGCGAGCTCGAGGTGCGCTTGAAGATGGAGCCGATGCTGTTGATCACCCAAGGGCTGCCTACCGGGTCGACGGCGACGCGCACCGCGCCCCCACCTTCGACGGTGCGAACCCAGCCGGAGCCGTTCCAGTGGTGAATGCCGAAGCCACCGGGTTCGCTGGCACAACCGATGGCCCACACGGACCCGTTGGCGCCGGCGCCGATGTCCTTGGCGCACCCGGGTACGCTGGTGAGCGAGCCGTCGCGAGCGCAGAGATAGTTGTCCGCCCAGGTGTAAGGGTCCTCCGGCTCGTTGAAGAGAATGCATGACTGACCCGACAAGGGGCCTGCCTGAGACCACGAAAAGACCACGTCTGAAGCAGACGAGACGCAGAGGTAGTTGTCACTCCACGAGCTGCCCGCGGGCTCCGCGTCCTCGTGAATACGAGTGCAGCGCCTGCCCGCGAGCGGGCCGGCCGCACTGAACTGCATGCCTATGTCCTTGTTGCTGCACAGATAGTTGTCGCTCCAACC
>CAYNOM010001257.1:905-1975 GCA_964398415.1 uncultured Polyangiales bacterium
TGGTAAGCATCGAGGGGTTCGTAGACGGAGGTGCAACTCAAGCCGGCAATCGGGCCATCGTTGCTGAACCTCAACTGCAGCAACTCGTCGTAGCAGAGGTAGTTGTTGTCCCAGCCGTGCACGTCGGTGGGCTCGTAAAAGCGCACGCAAGTCTTGCCGAAGAGCGGGCCGGTCTCGGACCAGCGGAGCTTCATCGGGGAGCCATTGGGTACGCACAGATAGTTGTCGTTCCAGGTCGTCGAAGCGGGCTCGCGAGCTTCGGTGATCGCGGTGCAGGTCATGCCCGCAATGGGGCCCGCCGAGCTGTACCGGAAGCCGTGGTCGACGTTCGAGCACAGGTAGTTGTCATCCCAGCTCGCAGCCGTGTCTGCAGATTCGGCGATGGCCGTACAGAACAGGCCAGGAATGGGACCGTGCTCGCTGAACACGAGTCCTTTGAGCCCTGACGCAAGCACGGGCTTCGCGTTCTGCAGGGTACGCAAATAGGTCTCGAGGGCGTTGAGCTCCCGCGCGCTGAGACCGAGTGGCCGCATCTCGGGGTCGATCGTGCGCAGCGCATTGTTGCCCATACGTATAGGCCCGCGCCCACCGAAGTTGTAGAAGTCGAGCACGCTGCGGAGCGTGGGCCGGCTGCCATCGTGAAAGTAGGGGGCCGTGGCGGCCACGTTCCAGAGGGTGGGTGTCTTGAAGGCTTGTGGAAAGCGAGGTGCCACACCCGTGTCGTGGGACAGCTCGTCCGATAGATTTGGCCCCGTGTGACAGCTGCTGCAGCGCGCCTTACCCTCGAACAGCTCCTTGCCCAAACGCACCAGCTCCACGCGTAGCAGGTTGCCTTGACGGTCGATGACCGGCTCACCCGCGGCCACGATGGCCTCCGCGAGCGAGTCCACGCTGAGCTGCACCAGCTGGTATGCGCTGAGCGCCATCTGCAGGTGATGAGTCGTCACAGGGACGTTCCCGAACACGCCTGCGAAGCCTTGGCGCAGCGCAGCCTGGTCGGCACCCGTGTTGATGCGCTCGAGGATTTTGGTGATGTCCGCGTTCATCTCGCGCGGGTCGGTCACCGGCCG
>CAYNOM010001258.1:0-1972 GCA_964398415.1 uncultured Polyangiales bacterium
CGAGATCTGCGCGCCGCGCCCGCGTGAGACAACGCTCGAACGCGTAGAATGAGCCGTGCACGAGGGCGCTCGCGGTCGCAGCGTGGCGCACGGCGTCATCGTCGTGGTCGACGAGCGACTCGAGGGCCGGCAGGTGCAGCGCGCCGGGGGCCCGGCCTGCCGCCCGGGCGGCGGTGGCCACCTCGCCGAGATCGTCACTCTGCAGCGCTGCGAGCAGGTTCGGCAGCCTGAGCCCGCGTGCGGCGGCGATCGACAACAGCACCCCGCGTGCGGGCGGCGCGAGGTCGCCCGTCAGCTGTGACACGAGCCAAGCATCGAAGGCTGGCGCCGCGGCGAGCACGAAGGCGCGGCGGGCGCCGGCGGCCGTCTGCCACAGCGTCTGGCCGACGAGATCTTGCCGGCCCTGGCCCAGCAGCGCGAGGCAGGCCACGGTGGCTCGCTCGACCGAGGGCTCGGCAGGCGTGGCGAGTTCCGGCTCGAGCAACCCCGATCGAACCACAGCGCCGTTCAGAGCGAGCCCGTCGACATGCGCAAGCAGCAGCTCCTCCGGACCGCGCGCGAGCTCGTCGAGGGTGTAGGCCGGCGAGCGCAGAGAGGCCGCCACCTCGAACAGCGCATAGGCCGCTTCGTCGAGGTGCTCGAGCGTCACATCCTCGAGCACGTCGTCAGGCTCGAACATGGTCAGTTGATCTTCACGACACCGCCCTTGATGCGGTTGACGCCCTCAGAGTGCGCCTCGACATACGTGCCGCGCACGACGACGCGGCCGTTGCGCCGCAGTGTGATACTGGCCTTGCCGCAGCGCAGCACCACCTCATCGTGACCGTCGATGACGACGCGCTTGCCGTCGAAGACCGCCTCGAGGCTCGTCTCGTCGGCGGCCTTGGGCATGGGCTCGACGAGCCCAGTGAGGATGGGCTTGTCGCCTCGGCCTTGATCGAACGCGAGCACCACCTGTCGCCCTCTCGCGACGGCCTCCTCGAGCTCGCTCCGAGAAAATCTCACGGTGGAGAGCGCGCAGAGCGGGCCATGGAAGTTGCCTGGGTAGTCGATGAGGGGCCCATCATCGGAGAGGCCGACGAGTGTCCCTACTAGCACACCAGGAACGGTGCCTGGCTCGGCCTTCAGGGGCACGACGCGCGAAACTCGCTTGGGTGCTGCCATGCTCGCGTCTCCTTCTCAGTTGTTCGTGACCTTGCTGCCCTTGATGATCACGTCGCCCGAGCCCTTGATGTTGATCTTGGCTCCCTTGATCGTGATGTTGCCGTTTTTCTCGAGCTTGATGCTGGCCTTGCCGCACTTGATCTGAAACTCGTCCTCCACCTCGAGCACGCCCTTCTTGCCAGCCTTGATGCCCGTCTCTTCTTTGATCTCGACGATCCATTTCTTGGCCTTCTGCGTCTGCTCCTCACCGGCCTCGATCGTCACCTTTTTCGTCGCCTTCACCGTGGCGTGCTTGCTCGCCTTGAGGCTCGCGCTCAGACCGGCCGTGGCCGACCAGGCACCCACGGCCGTGCAGCTCCGCGAGGCGCCGACCTGCTCGCTGAACATGCCGCCGACTTTGATCGACTTCTTCGCCGTGACAACTTCATCAGCCATCAGGCCAATGGTGACCTTCTCGCTCTTGGCCACCTTACGTTCGACCTTACCCAGCACCGTCTCGGTCTGATCTTTGTCGATGGTCTGAGTCTGCGCGCCCATCACGTGACGTGTCTCATCCTTGTGAATGGTGGTCTCGTAGGTGCCTTTGACGGTCTCCGTGTGGTTGCCGCCCACGTCGATCGTCTTGTTCTCGGCGACTTGCTCGGTTTGGTTTGCACCCACCGTCTTGTTGCGATCGGTACCAACCTCGATGGTCTGCTTCGACTGCGCCTTGACGTAAACCTCTTCACTGCCGGCCGCATCCTCGAAGCGCAACTCGTTGAAGCGGCTCGGGTCGACCGACGACGCCGTCTTGATGCCGCTCTGGGTG
>CAYNOM010001259.1:0-1970 GCA_964398415.1 uncultured Polyangiales bacterium
GCGCTTCAGACTGCGCGGCTTCGAGACAACGCGCTAGGCCCTGCTTGTCGGCCTCGAGCAGCAGCAAGGCGGCCCAATACCAGCGCGGGTCGACCTGATCACCGGTCTGGAGCGGCGCAAGCCGTTCGAGCAGCTTGGCGATCTGCTCGCGCATCGCTGAGCGCACCTCGCCGCCGTCCCTCATCAAGCTGAGCGGGTGGAGGTCGGCCAGGGCCATGCACGGAAGCTGCAGCGCGAGCGCCGTCATGGCCGAAGGCCGCCCCTTGCTCACCGAGAAACGCAGCCGCTCGACACTCTTGTCGTAGAACGGGGCGTAGCCTCCCTTGCCTGCTGCGGCCCCCGCCACCATGCGCCGCTCCACCTCGTAGCTGACGAGGGCGCTAACGGCGTCGGGCACCACGTTCCACGACGAGAAGAGCAGCTTCTTGGTGAAGTGCGCGTGAACCGCCCACGGTCCGCCCAGCGGCCAGTAGGGCATGCTCGGCGGAACCCACAGCATCTTCCAGCGCTCGTCCGACACAGTCTCATCGAGCAAGAGACGCAGGCGCGCGTTGCCTGGATCGACTTCGTCATAGACCTGAATGGCTTCATCGCTCAGGTGACGGTGAGCGTGCTTCTGAACCGCGGCCCTCAGCTCGCTGCTACGGGAGTCGGCCTCGAGCTGGCTCTTGAACTGGTACTGCTTGGCGAAGTTGAGGAGGTAAGGCGCGCTCTTCCACAGCTCGACCAGGTCGTGGCTCCCCAACGCCTGGCGCACGTCTTCGAGAGCCAGGTACTGAGCCACATCCGTGTGACTCAGGCGGGCCGTGGGCCTGGCCTCCGTCACCATGCCGTCGCGCCCTTCGGTCGCCCCCACGCGCTCGCGACGACACATCACATCGAGCAGCTGCCTCTCGATCCGGTGGCGAATCTCGCCGAGGTGATGAGGCTTGCGGGCTGCGGCGCGCCGAAGATGTTCAGCGTACTCCCCCAGGTCGCGCTTGACCCGTTCCGTACGCCCTGCATCGTCGTAGAGAAACCTCAGCGTCTGAATGAAGTCCTCGTGGTGGTCTTCCTGGCCTTCCGCGCGCGTCGTCAGCATGCGGTAGGGCGTGGCCGAGAGCAGCAAGAGTGCCACCGGATGGCCTTCCGGTGTGCGGTAGGAGAAGAGCTGTCTCGCCAGCTCTGCCTCGGGTGACGAAGGTTCGTCGTCCGTGACCAGCAGCTCCTTGAAGCGTTGAAACTCGTCGAGGATGATCAGATCAGGCTGCACGAGATCGATGCAGGCCTGCGCTAGTAGGTTGCGCAGCTCGCCGACCAAGCGATAGGCCCTGCCAGCGATCTCGGGTTCCGCGGCAGCCTTACTGTCGACGCGACGAAAGGGGTCCTACATCTCTTCGAGCTCTGACAGCAGCGTGGGTTGCGCCTTCAGTCGTGCCCCGAAGCGCTTCCTGGCTTCCTCTTCGAGCGGAATGTTGTACACGACCTGACGTTCCCAGCGATCTCGCCTCACTTGTCCGCGAAGAAAATTGCTGAGCCAAGCCGCGTTGCCGAATCTCTCATGGAGCAGCTGATGAAGGATCAATCGCTCATCCACGAGTCCCATGCCGGTCGTGCGCATCGCCGTGCTGGGCGTCAGCGAGATGAAGTTCAGGGTCGGATCGAGGGCCTTCGCATCTCGGGCCAGGAGCGTGAGTCTGGTACCGGGTACTTCCTTCCCTGCTGATCCGAGTCGAATCTTGGTCAGGTTCTCGCGTGCAAGGGCCTGGTTGCAGCACACGTACAGGATGTCGATCCGGCCGGTACTGTCGCGGCGCTTCTCCACGAAGCTCGCCACGACGCCGCGTGCGACCAGCGTCTTGCCGAGCCCCACCTCGTCGGCCACGAGAAAGCGGCTTGATCCATGGGGGTCGGTGAGGCGCTCAACCACGTGATCCACGGTTGCGCGCTGAAAGCCGCGCAGCGGGGCGCGAGCCTTCTGGAAGTCGATG
>CAYNOM010001260.1:0-1969 GCA_964398415.1 uncultured Polyangiales bacterium
GGACGCGGCAGCCACGGCCTGCTCGGGGGACTCCTGCTCGGCGCTCGGCGCGAGGGCCAAGCTCTTCGCAGCCGGGGGGGTGGAGGGCGCTGCAGCGGCGGCGACGGGAGCTGGTTCCCGGCCAGGGATCGGCTGCAACGTCACCGTGAAGAACAGCGTCTGCGATGGTTGGAGCTCCACCTCTTGGGCCCATGGCGTATAGCCTTCCCGACGCACCTCTAGGCGATGGCGCTCACGTGGAGGGATGCCCGTCTTGAGCACGGGGCTCGCCGAGCCCACCGCGAGACCGTCGAAGAGCACGACAGCGTCGGCGGGCAACGTCGTGACCTGCACCACGCCTGGCACACTCTTCTGGTCGAACATGTACCAGGCGAAGCAGGCGGCGATCACCGCGGCGACGACACCCCCGATGGCCAGTGGGCTCTTGCTCGACGACGAGCTCGGCAGCGGAGCTGCGGGATAGGACGGAGCGATGGGCGCGTAGGTCTGCGGGGCGCTCGCGGCAATGGCTTCGACGGTCGGGGTCTGGGCCCTCGCCGCGAGCGGTGTCAGAGCGTCCGCGGCGTCAGGGTCGGGTCCGTTGTCCTCGGTCAGCAGATCGTCGATCTCGGCTTCGGCGGCTTCGAGCTCCACCTCTTCGATGACGTCTTCGATGACGTCGTCCTGCAACTCCGGGACGTCCCTGGCCACGATCGGTCGCGGGCCCGTCTGCAGCGGCGCCGCGGGCTCGGGCTGGGCATCTGCGACTGGGGCGCTCAGCGGTGCCAGCGAGCGTCGCGGCGGTGGTGGTGGCACCGTGCGGCCTTCGCGAACCGCCGGCAGGGCCTGAGCCCGCACGGGCAGGTTGCCGAACAGCGAGTCGACACCTTCATGTGCATCGTGGGTGATGGCTCGTTCTTCTTCGGTCACGGCAAAATGCTCCTGCTCGGAAGGGCGCTGGACGCGGTAGCCCAAGTTTAGACGACCTCGACTACCTCTTGTGCCGCCTTCCTGTCTTTGACTCCTCGCACATCCCTGCGCTCTCGCTGTCCGATTACAGGGAGAACCGCGCGCCGGTCATCCCGCCTCGGCACGCGAACTGTCATTGCGTTCTGACGCCAGATGGTGTTGTGCTCCCGCCCGCTCGGGCACGGGTGGAAGAACGCGCTCTCGGTGATCGACCCCGTGGCTCGAGCGAGAGAGAACGCACGCCGCAAGGGGTGCGCGTCGCGCATTTCTGCGTGAAAGGGAGTGGGCTAGGTATGGGGCGTCTTGGGTTCTTAGTCTTGGGATTGATGTTGGGGATGGCGTTCGCGGGTGGTGCGCGCGCGCAGACGACCGAGGTTGAGCTGTCGCGCATCAATCGCGACGCGATGGCTGCGTTCAGTCGCTTGGAGGTCGCCGAAGCGCGCGCGGCGCTGGAGGCTGCGGTCGAGCAAGCGCGCGCCGCAGGGCTTCCGAAGTCGGCCTTGGCCCGCACGCTGACGAACCTCGGCGTGGTGTGCGTCGGGGGGCTTGGGGACAACGCCGCAGGCCTCGCCGCGTTCACCGAAGCGCTGCGCATCGATTCGAGCGTCGTGATCGATCCGATGTTCAATGCGCCCGACATTCAGCGCGTGTTCGATCTGGCCAAGCGCGCGGCGAGTGGAGCGGGCGCGAGCGCGGGGCAGGGTGCATCGACGGCGGCTGTGACCCAGCCTGCCTACGAGTCGACGCTGCTCCACGTGGCGCCGCGCGAGCAGCTCACCCAGACCCCCGTGCCGATCTACGTGGCCGGTGCGGAGCTGGGCGCGGCGACGATGCGCGTCTCTTATCGCGGCTTCGGCATGTCTCAGCCGAAGGTCGAAGCGATGGGGCGCACCCAGGATGGGTTCGCGTTCATGATCCCTTGCAAGGTCGTGTTCCAGCCCAAAGTGGAGTACTGGATCGAGGCGATTGGCGAAGACGGTAAGGTGCTGCGCACATCTAATGGTGGGCAAACTTGGCAAAC
>CAYNOM010001261.1:0-1967 GCA_964398415.1 uncultured Polyangiales bacterium
TGCCCATGTTGACGGCGCGGCCCAGGCCGTCGCGCGCGCCCTGGTCGAGGTTGAAGAGCGTGGCGTTGAGGGTGCGAAAGGGGGTCGGCGCCTGCGCGATGTTCGACACCACGAGCCGCCCGCGCTCGTCGAGATCGGCGAAACCGTCGCCGTCCCCGTCGCTGAAGGGCGAAGGCAGTCGGCCTGCGATGAGGTTGGGGCGCACCATGCCGCGGTGATCGCGCGCCGCCACGAACAGCGGGCCGCGTCCGCCCGAGAAGCGCTCATCGCTCGCGAGAAGCAGCTTGCGCGCCACGCTGAGCGTGCCCGGACGCAGCGGATCGGACGGCGTGTCGTCGGCGGTGGCCATGTCGAGCGCCGCCGCGCGTAGCAGATCTTGCCAAGCTCCCTTGGCGCCGCCCGCGTCGGGATCGAGCTCGGCGAGCGTGGTGGTGACGACGCCGTCGAGCTCAGGGTACTCGAGCAGTGGTCGTGCCACGCCGAGCGCCAGCCGCAGCGGACGATAGCCGTCGCGGGCTGCCATGCGCTCGAAGGCCAAGATGGCGTCGTTCGCGGCCGGGTTCTTCTCGTTGATCAAGTCGGTGAGCAGCTTGGCGGTGGCGCGCGTCACGACGGGCAACAGCTCGTCTTCGATGTCGTAGAGCGGCAGCAGGTTCGTTAGAAAGCCGCGCAGCTCATCCCTTTCGAACGCGCTCGAGTCGAAGGTGGCGTCGAGCGCCTCGACCAAGATGGCGCGCCGCTTCAGGAGCGCGTTGTAGCGCAGGAGCGCGCGTTGCTCGATCGCGGCCTCTGGCGCGCGCTCGGTGAACGGCGTGCCGTCAGCGCCCGCGCAGCGCGACTCGAACTGCTGACCGGTCAGATCGTTTGGAAACGCTTGCGCAGCGAGATCCAAACAAACCGATCGAAAGACCTCTTCTCCAACCGTTCCGTGGGGGCGCGGTTTCGTTTCGGAGAACTCGAAGACACAGCCCGACAGGGCCAGTGACGCACCGACGCACACGCACCACGCGCGCGCGGATAAGAACTTCGCATCCATCGCTCACCAACCAACTCGACCCTGAAAGGGGGCAGAGGCCGAACCAACCTCTCCCACCCTAGATCAATCAGTATGTGTGCACAAGCACGCACTAGTCGTAGTCGATGAGGTTGCTCAAGGATTTCTGTCTGATTTCGTGAGGTGAGGCACCGTGAGCGCTTCAGTCGCTGGTGCAGCGCACGTAGAGCACACCCTTGTAGACGTTGTTGCCCTCTTGGGGCGCGTCATCGAGCTCGAAACCGCAGCTCGTGCAGCTCTCGTCTCCTCGGCTCACCACTTCGTAATCGCCGTGGCAGTGCTCGGCAGCTTCGCGTTCGCAGTTGGCGGCGTCGTAGTTGCACTCGATGCGAATCGCGGGTCGGCCGTCCGGCATGCGTACGCTGCTGGTCGAAGCCATACATGCAGCGAGAGCGGAGCTTGCGAAGAAGATGAGATATCGCGACATGGGGTGGCGCGCAGATCGGCGCGCAATCCCGGGAAGGTAGGGGAGACGTTCCCGGCTCGTCAAGCACATCCAAGCGCACTGCGGAGGACCTCCGATGAAGCTCGCATCCCACCCAGTCTGGCAGGTTGGCTTTCGCCCCTTCTTTGCCTTGGCCTGTTTGGCCGGGGCCGCGCTACCCGTGCTCTGGGCCCTGAGCTTCGCCGGCGTCATGTCGGCGCCCCCCGGTGGCCTTTCCACCGGGATTTGGGCCATGCAGTGGCATGCGCACGAGATGCTGTTCGGCTTCGGCTGGGCCGTTCTGGGTGGTTTCTTGCTCACAGCGAGCAAGAACTGGGTGCGGATCCGTGGCTATCACGGCCCTGCGCTGATGTTTCTCAGCTGCGCCTGGCTGTTCGAGCGGGTGGGCATGTGGTTTCACGACGCGTGGCCGCGCTGGCTGTTTGTGCTGTCGAACAACCTGTTCCTCGCCGCTGTGGTGGCGATGCT
>CAYNOM010001262.1:0-905 GCA_964398415.1 uncultured Polyangiales bacterium
CGCCAGCGCGTGCGCGCCGCAGCAAGTCTTCGGCCTGACCCCGGGCGGCCTGCTTGGTGGCGTCGTCCGCCCCTTCGTCGACCTTGATCAGGATGTGACGGGCTCGCACCTGCTTCTCGAGGTTGGTGTAGCGGTGCTTGTTGGCCTCGTACTCACGGTCGACGTCGGCCTGATTGGCCGCAACGAAAGCGGTCAGGTCGGCGGCGGTCGGGCGTAGCTGGTCTTCGAAGAACCGAGGCGAAAGCCGAACGTACTTGATGGTCACGCGCTCGCGCTCGCGCACGAAGGCATCCCACACCTCGCGCGGGGTCACGCGCACGTTGCTCGTGATGAGGTCCCGCATCGCCTGCGCCAGGGTCTCGTCGATCTGGGCCGCGGCGAACTCTTTCACGCTGCGGCCGAGCCGATACTGAATGAAGCGGCGCGCGTTCTCGGGATCGATCTTGCCCTGCTCGTCGCGCAGGTTCACCGACATCTCGCCGGAGGGCAGGTTGGAGGGAGCGTCCACCGACATGGTGACGCGCAGCTTGCCGTCCTTGAACAGCCGCTCGAACACCTCCTGCTCGTCCACGCTCAGCCCCAGCTCGCGTGCTCGCTCGGCCAGCAGCGTGCGCTCGATCAGGCCATTCAAGGTCAGCTCCTTGAGCCGTCCCTGCTGCGCCCTCTCGTCCGAGTAGCGATTGAAGTCGGCGAGGCGGTAGGCCGACTGAAACTCACCCTCGGAAATGGTGGTGCCCGACACCTTGGCCACGTAGGGCGGCGCGCCACCCATCGTGCAGCCCTCGGCCTGGGGACCGCCAAACTGCAGCACGAACACCGCCACTAGGAGTGCAACCAGCAGTGCCAGCACAAACGACTGCACTCGACTCATGAAATTTTCGAGCATGGGCGCGCCAACATAGAAG
>CAYNOM010001262.1:915-1960 GCA_964398415.1 uncultured Polyangiales bacterium
ATAGAAGACCCCCCCCACCCTGGCAAAGGGGACACGCACCACCCATGCAAACACCTGTAATCAAACAGCTTCTGCGGCCAACCGCGCGATTTGTGCCGTGGCGGCCCCCGCGTGCGCCGGGCGGGCGTCCCAGCCGACGCGTGGGCTTGCGCGTCGGAGTGGCGCACGAGCGACGACGGACTCCGGTCCAGCGCAGGGCGGCCTAACCGCTGTGGGCGCTGCGCGCGACGGCGTAGCGCTCGCGGGCGCTGCCCTCGACCACGCGCTTGATCGTCTGGGGTACGCGCAGCATCCAGACCTGCACCTCATTGCGCAGGGCGCCGCTGATGAAGCCAACGCCCACGTCGGCCATCACGCCAAAGTTGATCAGCGTCCGCCCGCCCTCGTAGGAACGAATGTTGAAGAAGCCGTAGGCCTCGCGGATCGAGTGCGGTCGCGTGCGATCCAGGCGAAACTGCGCCATGCGCTGAGCGTGGCCGTAGTCGATGCGCAGGTGATAGCCCGCCTGCAGGGCGCCGCCGCCATGGCGGATGTAGACGAGGCGGCTGCCGTCGCGATCGGCCACGTTGCGCGCTTCGCTCACCTGGGGGAGCAGACGCGTGTAGTAGGCGGTGTCGAGCACGGCGCGCCACACGGCCTCGGGCGGCGCGTTGACGACCTGCCAGGCGTTGCCGCCCATCAGCCGCAGCTCACCCCGGACCTCGGCCTGGCGTCGCACCACCAGCTCGCCCCGGGCAAGGCGCCCCCGTTCGGCCGGTGAAAACGTCGACTGGGCCATGCCCCCGCCCGCGGCGATGCCCAGGCAGAGGCCCAGGACCAGTGCGGGGCCCACCGTCTGGGACCCGCGAGACTGCGCAGCGCGAGTACACATCAACTTGGAGGGTTGCAGAGATGGGGGCTCGGTTCAAACGCTCCCCCTTGTTTTCCTCGTGGGAGCCGCCCTGCTAGTCTGCTCCGGTGCGGATCCTTTGCGGAATCGGCTGCATTCTGGCGGCCCTATGGGCTGCCGGGCCGGTCCAGGCAGAGGGGCCCATACTCTGGGCTG
>CAYNOM010001263.1:0-1957 GCA_964398415.1 uncultured Polyangiales bacterium
CGCGAGCGACGAGCTCAGGAGCGCCTCGTTCGGTGCATACGCCCGAGAGCTTCGGCAGCAAGCAGGCCTCAAGATCGGCGACATGGCCGAGCGCGTCGGCGTGAGTTCTTCCCACTACAATCGCATCGAGCTCAACGAGAAGGCCCCGCTGGATTCAACGCGCTGGGGTCCGCTCATCGACATCGGCGCAAACGCGACCACGCTCGCGGCGCTCGAACAGAAGTACCGCGCAAAGCGCAAGCCGCGAGGACGTCCGCGAGCTCCTGTCACGCGGGCGCCGCCTGGCCAGCCCGGCAGCCGAACTTGGGACACGCTCCCGTGGGAGAAAGACGATTGGTGTTGGTACGCCGTCGCGTGCCACCCGGACGGGTTGACCCTCGAGCAAGTCGGAGCGCTGATGGGATGCATGCCTGAGCGCGTTCGGCGGATCGAGCTCGACGCCCTCGCCAAGCTCGCGCTCGCGCCCGAAGCCGTCGAGGCGATGGAGGTGATCGACGATCGAGACTGCGAGCTTGCGATCTGGACGGTAGCCGCAGATACGGAAGCATCGATCCAAGGTTTTGGGGTGTAGCATCTGCCAACCGCTCAGGATCACGCCGTCCACAGGGCATTCGAAGGCGAGTTGCACGACTGGCCCATTCGCTACTATCGTCACCACTTCGACGCGAAGTAGCTCGGCTACGCCCGGAGTGCGGTTGCGCGCGGTTTGAGCGTCGCGGCGTCGCGCGAGTGGGGCCCACGTACGACCGAGATCGCGAAGGGGCCCCGTGTACATCTATCTGAACATACGGTTCGACGAGCGACATTCGCAATTCCGCAAGACTGACGATGTGCGTGCCCTCCTCAATGCGGACCCACGTCTCACCGCGCGGCGTCCAGCTAAATTCGTGAACGCAGAGGGCACGCCCTGGCTGACCCTATCGTTGTTGCGAGCCACGCCTGATGGCCACTACGCTTCGGACGGAGAAGATCCTGGGCAGTTCAACCTCGTTGAACTGATAGGGGCGGCAGAGGCCGATGGAGCTGTCTACTGGGATATCGCGCGGGGGATTGCGAGCTTCCTCGGATGGGAGCTGATTGACGTGACCCTACAATGACTGAGAATCGCCCCAGACGAGGCCGCGCGGCGGCCAGTTCCATGACGTGGCATCGCCCGAGTGACGCGGCGCGGCTGCGAGGGACGCTGGTTTGCCGGCCGCAGTCACGAAATCAGCGGAGCGCAGCGGGCACGTCAGGCGAACCGTGTTGCGGAGTTGGGCGGCCGGGCTAGCACCCACACCATGGATCACTCCTTCTGGCACGAGCGCTGGCGGTCTGGGCAGATCGGCTTTCACCTCGGTGCGGCGCACCCTGCGCTCGTCCGCTGCTATGAGCGCGCGCTGACGCCCAGCTCGCGTGTGCTCGTGCCGCTGTGCGGCAAGTCGGTGGACCTCGTTTGGCTGCACGACCGGGGCGCGCACGTCGTCGGGGCAGAGCTGAGCTCGCTCGCGCTGAACGACTTCTTCCGCGAGCACGGCCTCACACCAGAAATCGAGCCGCGGGGCGCGCTCACTCGTTACCGTGCGGCGAACATCGAGCTGTGGCTCGGCGACGTCTTTTCGCTCGATCGTGCCACGCTCGGAACGATCGACGGCTACTACGATCGTGCCGCGCTGGTCGCGCTGCCGCCCACGCTCCGGGAGCGCTACGTGGCGCATCTCACGTCGCTGCTGCCCTCTGGCACGCGCGGTCTGCTCGTCTCGTTCGACTACGTGCCCGCGGTGGGAGGCCCGCCGTTTTCGGTGCCGGAGTCCGAAATCCGCCGCCTATTCGAGCCCTCCTTCTCCGTGGAGCTGCTCGAGCGTGTCGACATCTTGGCCGACGAGCCACGGTTTCGAGAACGCGGCATCACCTCGCTCCACGAGATCGCATACGCGCTCGTTCGGCACTGAGCGGCCAGCGCGAGTCGCCACTCGAC
>CAYNOM010001264.1:0-1957 GCA_964398415.1 uncultured Polyangiales bacterium
TTGCGACGGTGACCTACAGGCCCACGGGCTACGACCCGGACAGCTGCTGGGATCTCGATCGCGACGGCGTGTTTCAGCCCGTGCAAAACCAGCTCGGCATCCCCGAAGACCGCAACGGTGACGGCGAGGCCAGCATCGACGACTGTCTCGCGAACAGCGTCTCGAACCTGTACTTGAGCCTCGAGGGGCTCGAGCCGACGCGCACGTCGACCAACGACTGGGCCTTCACCAGTGAGCTGTCGTCGCGCAAGGACGTGGCCATCGAGCGCGTGGAGATCGCGGGCGTGGGCGCGTTCATGAAGATCGACGTCTTCTCGTCGACCGATCCCACGCCGATGCAGGACGACATCGTCATCGCGCGCATTCCGCTCACGGGTGATGTGTCGCTACTCGAGTCGATCGCCCTCTCGCGTCGCGCCGCCCAAGAACAGCTCTATCACTTCAGCCTGCCTGCGCCTGGCTTCGAGCTTGCCGAGGGGGTGCCGAGCTTCCCCGTCGCGGTCCAGCTTCCGAACCACTTCGAGCGCGTGCTCGACGCAGGCTTCAATCCCGAGGGCGACCGCATGGTGCTCTCGGTGCTCGAGAATGCGCGTCCGGTGGTGGTGGTCACAGACCGCATGTTCGAGCCCAACGGAGCCTGGGCAGGGGGCTTCGACGTGGTCACGCCCGACGCCGCCACGGCAAGCACTCTCGGCCCCCAGGTCCTGCAGATCGACCCCACCGCGATCTCGAAGATCTCGCGCACGCCCACGGGTGTGGAGGGCTTGCAGTGGGTGTCGGTGAATCGCGCCTATCCCTGCAACTGGGTCGGCGCGTTTCGCGAGCCGAGCAGCAAGCGCTACCTGCACGCCTTCCGCGGTGGTCTCGACGAGGTGAAGCTGCACAGCTACGTGCGCAGCCAGGGGGCGTTTCGCTCTGAAGCCGAGCGCGGCCACGAGCGCCTCGCGATCAGCCAGCCCAACGGCCCCGAGCTCGAGGGCACGGCCTGCGGCAACTCGTTCGACTGCCCCGACTACCAGCTGTGCGTCGCCGGTCAGTGTAGGACGGAGGATTGCGATCCGACCGAGCCTTACTCTTGCCGCGAAGGCACGTGCACGCTGATGCCCGTCCCCACCGATGCGGACGGCGCCGAGACGCGCTCGGTGTGCTCGGTCGAGTGCAACCTCGACAACGAGTGCTTCCAGCAAGAGTGCCTGAACGGGCCGTGCCGCTTCTGCAGCCCGAGCGACACGTGTGTGGAGTGTCAACCTGCGCTCAACGCCCTGGGCGTGCTCACCTACGAGGGCTGCCCCGACACGAACGCCTTCGCCTGCGTCGAGGGTAGCTGCGTCACCGAGTGCTACACCTTCGAGAACGGCGTCTCCACCTATCTGTGCGACGCGGCGACCGAGTACTGCTTTCAGGGCCGCTGCCGGCTGTTCGACTGGAGCTGGTCCGACTTCGCGCCGGCCACGTTCGCGGGCTTGGGTGAGACCACCTTCAAGGGCCACCCGCGCACGATCGCCGTGCCTGAGCTGTATCCCATCGAGATCTGGGCCTACGGCGTCCGCGACTATCTGCACCAGCCAGAGGTGCTGGTGCAGGCCCAGTCGCCGGGCCTCTACGATGGCGACGCGTGGTTCGATCTGGGGCGCTTCCTCGTCTACAACCAGACCCGAGCTGAAGCCAACGACGACCGCAATCGCTACGTGCTGCACAGCCCGTATCCGATCACGCGCCTGCGCTTTCAGCTGATTCAGCCGCCCATGGAGAATATGGCCAACTCCGCGACGGGCCTTACCGGCCTCGGGCGGGACGGAGACTTCTGTCAGGGTGCCCTGCCTTTCCAAGCCGCGGACAAGAGCGTGTGTTATCAGCGCGAGTCGGCGAGCGAAGCGATCATGGGCTACGGTCTGGGTCTGCCGCGCTGGCAGGTGGACACCTACTGGAGCTGTCAGGAAGGCCTCGACGCAGAGCG
>CAYNOM010001265.1:0-1952 GCA_964398415.1 uncultured Polyangiales bacterium
CGCCCGAGGCCGAATCGGAACCGGCGTCGGTCGGCTCGCCCCTGCCGGCGTCCCCTGGACCGCAGCTCTGCCCGCAGGCCGAATCGGGCGGGTCGAGCGGTCGCAGTCCGAGCGGATCGAAGCCGTAGCGGCCGCAACCGCACCATGCGAGCGCGCCTAGGCCGAGCGCCACGCGCACCAGGGCGTTGGGGCGGAAGGGGGACATGAACGCTGCATCATCGGCCTGTTGGCCGTCGCGGTCAATCCAGGCAGCGCTGACCCGTGGCCTCCCACACAGCGGTCGTGCAACTTCACTTGCGGCGGAAGCCAGCAGTCCTAGCGGAGCTGCTTGCAGTTCTTGCGTGGGGCGGTTTGAATGACAAGCAGCAGTTGCGCATGGATCGCTTGACTTCACTAGCACGTACGCAGCTTCGGCAGCTCACGACCCTGTGGCCGATGCTGACGATGCACCTCGCGATGGGGGTGCTTTTCCTGTGTCTGGCCACCCTTTTTGCCGCGTTGATGGGCTCCTTCGGCGGCATCACTTGGGTGCTCGCTTGGCCAGCGTTCAGTCTGATCGTGGTGGGTCTCGGCTACGTGAAGCTCGGACCTTGGGTGCTCGGAAAGCAGCCCGACGGCACGCTCCTTTGGCACATGACGCTGCCTTTGATGCCGTACCTCGGCGTGGCTGAGCTCGCCTGGTACATCGTGCGCGTGCTCGGCAACGAGGAGCCGTGGCACGAGGTGTCGAGGGGGTTGTTTCTCGGGCGGCGTGTCGAGCATTGGGAGCTGCCTGCTCGCATCAGCGTGGTGCTCGACATGACGGCCGAGTTCGTCGAGCCGGTGGAGGTGCGCACCGGTCGCAAGTACGTATGCGTGCCCACCCTGGACGCCTCGGTCCCGAGCGTGTCGGTGCTCGCGGATGCCATCGAGGACATCATGCGTCACCCGGGCAACGTCTACGTGCACTGCGCTGCCGGTCATGGTCGCTCGGCGATGGCGATGGCGGTGCTGATGGTGGCCAGAGGGGAGGCGAGCGACGTCGACGACGCCGTCGCCAAGATGCGTCTCACCCGTCCGCGCGTGAAGCCGCGTACCACGCAGCGGCGTGTCGCCATCGCTGCCGTCGACGAGCTTCGGCGTCGCGCGCAGAGCGCTTGAGCGCGCGGCTTGTCAGCCGCGATCCCGGAACGCAGCGTGCCGTCCAAGCCGTTGAAAAAACAGCGTGAGCCGGCCCACGGGTCGGTCGATCGCGCGTTGGAATCGAAAACCGCCTCTGCTACGCACAACTTCGCTGCTCCACGTTCGACGTGCGAGCGCGCTTACGGAAGGCTTTTCGATGAACTTCAGCGCTCGCGCCATCGGTCTCTCGGTCAAGCAGCACACCCCGCTCGCTGACCGCAGCAAGGGGCCGATCCTGAATGTGCTGCGGAGCGTGCTCCCCGACCGCGGCATGGTGCTCGAGGTGGGCAGTGGCACGGGCCAGCACGTCATCCACTTCGCGAAGCAGCTACGCGGGCTCGAGTGGCAGCCCTCGGACTACGACCAGGTGGCGGTGGCGAGTATCGACTCCTATCGCAGGGAGGCGCGCCTTCCGAACCTGCGCGAACCGATCTTGCTCGAGGTGCGACAGAAGGTGTGGGGCCACGGTCAGCTCGATGCGGTGCTCGCGATCAACCTGGTCCACGTGACGTCCTGGTCGGTGACGGAGGGCTTGTTCGATGGCTCGCGCCGTTACCTGCGCCCCCACGGCGTGCTCTTCATCCACGGCCCGTTCAAGCAGGGTGGGGGCTTCGACAGCGCGGAGAATGCGGAGCTCGACGCCAAGCTGCGCGCCCGCAATCCCGACTGGGGCCTGCGCGATCTCGAGGCTGTGGTCGCCCTCGGCTCTGCGCGCGGCATGATCGTCGAGCAAGTCGTCGATCTGCCCGAGGCGCAGCTGGGCATCGTGATGCGCCGTCAACCCGACAACT
>CAYNOM010001266.1:0-1951 GCA_964398415.1 uncultured Polyangiales bacterium
AGAGTCGATCGCGACGCGCGGGGGTCTTCACGCGCGTGTGGCGCAAGCCCAGGCCCAAGCGCGCATCCTTCTGGTCGCGGAAGGTCTCCTCGATCGTGAACCGGCGGGCGTAGAGGTTGACCACGTCGCGCGCGCTGGCTTGCTTCAGGCTCGTGGCGAGACACCAAGAGTCCTTCATGCCGGCCGCGTGAACCGTGACCAACGCGCCAACCTCGTACTGCTTCGCGGTCACGCGTGCGCCGCGCATCGCCTTCGCGTGACCCTTGGGCGAGAGCCACTCTCCGGCCGTCCTCGTCTCGCCCGCGGCGCTCGTCACGTAGATGTCCTTGCGGAACCGGACGACGTAGTCCCACTCCCAGCGCGCCAGCATCTCGTAGAGGCCGACGTCGCCGAAGCCGCGGTCCGCGAGCAACACCACCTTCACGTTCTCGGGCATGACCTCGCGCAGCCGCAGGAGGAGCAAGTCCTCGGCGTCGGTGCGGCCTCCCTCCGTCAGCTCCGCATCCGGGAACGTGCGCCACACCAGCGGCGTCGCTCGACCGTGGTTCGTGATCAGGTACGCCGCGATCGTCGAGTGACCGTCGGCATCAAAGTGCGTCCAGTCGAGCGCGATGCGCGCTTCCGTGCGGTCGCCCAGCACGAACGCGACCCAGTGCTCGAACAACGCCGCAGGGTCGATGGCCGTGTTCGAGAGCAACCGGTCCACCTGCTTGATGCCGTGCTTGGGCGTCGTGCCCTGCGCCATCGCCAGAGCGCGGCCGATCGCGTTCACACCCAGCGCGGCCGCATGGATGACCCCGGTGGTGGCCTTGGACAGAGACAACACCCGCTTGGCGTGAAGGTCCTCGCCCAGCGCCTCCTCGACGAACTTGTGCACGTCCGCATGATGCACGCGGGCGCGCACTCTGTCGCGCGTCGACCGGCGCTTGATGGGGTTCTTGGCCGTGCGCTCGCGGGCGCGCGAGCCGGACTTGCTGGCGTGGCGTTGAGTCATGCACCCTCAACACCGCTTGGATCAGGAAATTCCCGGCAATTTCGAAGTTTCTCAAGCGTCAGGCGGAATGAGGGGATCCCTCAGGCCAACACCAAACCTCGTCGCCAGCGGTAACCGCGCATGCGCGACGTCGAGACATCATCACCCGCACGACCGGATGCGGAATGACGACCTCGTACTCATTCAGTCGCGCGCCGCTTCGGACGCCAGTTGCCTCCGCAGAACCACACCGCACTCGATCCCCATTCAGCCAACACAGTTCCCTGCCAGCAAGGACGAAATCATCGGACTGACCACCAGGTCGAGTCATGCGGCAATCTCCTTGACACCACCGATCCCAGAGCTCTCCGCGGCACGTTATTGATTCATCGTCCACCACACACCACGAGACTTCTCAAAGGGTCCCTGGTAGCGCGTCCATCGGCCCCCATCGTCGGAGACACTCGTTCGTGACGAGGACGTCGAGCGGAGAGATGGCGTTCGCTTGAGTGATGCGGTCGGCAATGAACGCGGTGGGGCTGATGCCGAGCTTGCGCAGGGTGCCGACGATGGACTGCATGGTGTCCCACGCCTGGAGCCCCTGCTCGGAGCGTGGTCCGAAGCTGATGTCGCGCTTGCGTACGCGGGCCCTGGCGCCTCGCTCTTGCCCGTTGTTCTCGGGCGGCACGAACGGGTGCCGGAGCACGGTGAGGAGTTCGTCCTTGTGCGACACGGTCGTCAGCACCTGTCGGCGCACGTCGGCGTCACCGCATCGCTCGGGATCGAAGACGCGGTCGAAGTCGTTTGCGATGGCGGCTGCTTCGATGGGTTCGGGGGCCTCTCGGAAGGCTTTGATCCTGCTGTACAGCGCCCACCCCTCCGTGAGGACGCGCGCACTGTCCGTGCCTTCTGCGAGCAGGCTGAAGGGGCGCAGCATGTGGATCCAACACAGCTGCAGCACGGCGAGCACTCCGTGGT
>CAYNOM010001267.1:0-1948 GCA_964398415.1 uncultured Polyangiales bacterium
GCTCTTGGCTTGGGGCTTCTTTCTTTTGGTGCGCCCAGCATGGGCGCGATCTTCGGGGTGCAAGTCCCCGTGAAAGTAGGCCATGACGATCAAAGCAAAGCGCAACTGCGGAAGGGTGACCGACCGTGGGGAGGAAGCGTGGAGCGCATCCATGGGCCGACGTACAGACACCGGATCCGAGGCGGAGCCGACCAGGACGAGCAGGCCAAACACTGCGAAGTTCTCATGGTCAAAGGGAGGCGACGTAAATCCGGCGGCCGTGTGGAGAAGGGTGGCGTTCTTACCTGGGGAGATCTCGCCTGATGCCTGAAAGGGGCGACGTTCGGACTGGAGTCCCCCCCGAACGGAGCGAGAAGTCAGCAGAGGTCGTAGTAGGCAGCGTCGTGAGGCGGGGCTGAAGGGCCAAACGAGAGAGAGTGTGGGAAACCCATGAGTCACGTAAGCAAACTGCCTCAGATGACCGGGCAACTGGAGCTGCCGTGGGGAGGCAAGGGTGAAGCCCGGATGGCCTCACGGAGCGAGGAAGAGCAAGCGACGGCGCGAGGAGTGGAACGCACAGCAAGGCGCAGCCTGATGGAGGAGGTGGTGTCTCCACCGAATCTGCGAGCTGCACTGAAACGAGTGAAGAGAAACGAGGGCAGTCCTGGCGTGGACGGGATGAGAGTGGAGGAGCTCCCGGATTTTCTGCGAGAAACCTGGGAAGCGATACGTGAGCAGCTGCTCACAGGTCGCTACCAGCCGAAGGCAGTGAGACGGAAAGCAATCCCGAAGAGAGGCGGTGGGGAGCGAGAACTCGGCATCCCCACAGTGCTCGACCGCCTCATCCAGCAAGCAGTGCTGCAAGTGCTGCAGCCTCGATTCGATCCGAGCTTTTCACCCCACAGCTACGGCTTTCGACCCGGGAGAAGTGCGCACCAGGCGGCGAAAGCTGCCCGAGGGTACGTGCAGGAAGGTCGCCGGATCGTCGTGGATGTCGACTTGTCGAAATTCTTCGACCGAGTGAACCACGACGTGCTGATGGGGCGACTGGCGAAGCGAATCGAGGACGCGAACATGCTGAGACTGATTCGTCGCTACTTGCAGGCCGGCATGATGTCGGGCGGAGTAGTGACGACGCGACACGAGGGCACGCCACAGGGTGGCCCGCTGTCGCCCCTGCTTGCGAATCTTCTTCTCGACGAAGTGGACAAGGAACTGGAGCGACGCGGCCACGCGTTTGCTCGCTACGCTGATGACTGCAACGTCTACGTGCGGTCAAAGCGAGCGGGTGAGCGAGTGCTAAGCTTGCTTCGACGGCTCTATGCCGGTCTCCGTCTCCGCATCAACGAGGACAAGAGCGCGGTAGCACCGGCAGTCGCGAGGCAATTTCTGGGATTTTCCCTGTGGAACGCCCCTGGCCGCCAGGTGAAACATCGCGTAGCGAGCAAGGCCCTGAAGGCGATGCGCAACAAAGTGCGAGAGCTGACTCGCCGGAGCTGTGGTCGGAGCATGACCCAGATCGCGAAGGACCTGAGGAGCTACCTGCTTGGCTGGAAGGGCTACTTCCGCCTGGCAGAGACCCCGAAGGTCTTCCGCGTCTTGGACGGATGGATCCGCCACCGCCTGCGAGCGATCCAGCTAAAGCAATGGAAGAGAGGCAAGACCATCTATCGGGAGCTAGTGACGCGTGGGATGACGGGCGAAAAGGCCCGAGAAGTCGCGCGCAACGGGCGCCGCTGGTGGCGCAACTCAGCCAAGGCCATCCACATCGCTCTTCCGAACTCGACCTTCGATCAGCTCGGCATCCCGAGACTGGCGGCCTAGCTCAATCTCTCGAACCGCCCGGTGCGGACCCGCATGCCGGGTGGTGTGGCAGGGGACCCCCAGTCAAATACTGGGGGCCCCTATGCCGATTGCGGAGCGACGTCGTGCGCCGGGGCTAGCTCGGTGGGTATCTGCTGATTCTGAT
>CAYNOM010001268.1:0-1947 GCA_964398415.1 uncultured Polyangiales bacterium
TGGATACGCGTGTGCCCGTGGTCGACCGCGTGCTCGAGAGCTATCGTCGCCTGCGAAACGGCGTCGGCAGCGAGGCCCGTCGGCTATCGACGAAAGACCGCGCGCGACTCGACGAGCACATGGATCGCATCGCCGAGTTGCAGCGTAAGCTCGGCGTCGTCGCCGCGACCTGTCAAGACGTGAGCGAGCCCGCGGACGTGAATCGCGACTCGCTGCCGGTCGAGGGCATCAATCCCGACCTCACCGCCGACATGTACCGCGTGTTCAACGACGTGATCGTCGCGGCCATGATCTGCGGCACGAGCCGCGTCGCGACCGTGCAATCGATCGATACGTGGTCGACCTTCGCAGGTGATTGGCATCAAGACGTGGCCCACCAGTGCGACGCGGCTGACGGCGTGAAGCAGGCGATCATCGCCACCGCGCACCAGCGCTTCTTCGAAGCCGTGTTCCTCGACCTGATGGTGAAGCTCGACGTCGAAGAGGCGGAGGGCCGTACCTACCTCGACAACACGCTGATGATGTGGTCGCAGGAGTCGGGCATGATCACCCACGACTCGACCGCCATTCCCGTGATCACGGCCGGAAGCGCGGCGGGTTTCTTCAGCACGGGCAACTACGTCGACTATCGCAACCAAAACGTGCGCGCCTACCCGTACCAGCAGAGCGACGGCTGGCTCAACCAACGTCCCGGCATTCTCTACACGGGGTGGCTCGGCACCGTGCTGCAGTCCATGGGGCTTTCGCCCAGCGAATACGAGCGCCCCGGCGAGAAGGGCTACGGCAACCCGCTGCGTGACGACTACTTCGAGACCACCGGTGGCGGCATCCCCTGGCCCGATCGCCTCTTCCCCGATGCGGGAAAGGTCGTGCCCTTCCTCAAGGCCTGATGAGGGTCAGCGCATCACGGAGATCGTAGCGCCGATCGCTACGACGAGGGCAAGGAGCCCGAGCACGAGCGGCCCCCAGGTGGCCACGGCGTACTTGCCCTGGATCAACAGCGAAGTGATGCGGAAGTAGCGATACAGACCGTACAGCAGCATCAGCGCGCCGAAGCCGACGAAGGCCATCCCCGCGATCTCGGCGCTCGCGCCCTCGGTCTCGACGAACTTGGCGAGCATGACGCCGAGGCCCATCACCCCGAGGGCGGTACGCACCCAAGCGAGCAGCGTGCGCTCGTTGGCGAGGTGATCGCGCGCCGTGCTCTCGCTGTTTGGGACGACCCTGCCCATCAGACCGTCACGAGCTCGTACACCTTGCGCACCGCGTCCTCGAGCTTGTCGGCGTCGGTGCCGCCCGCCTGGGCGAAGTCGGGGCGGCCTCCACCGCCCCCGCCCACCAGAGCCGCGCAGGCCTTGACGATGGCACCCGCCTGGAAGCGCTTGGTGAGCTCCTTCGACACCGCGCACACGAGGCTCACCTTACCCTTCTGGGCTTTGGTGCCGAGCACGATGACGGCAGGCTGCAGCTTGTCCTTGAGCTGGTCGGCAAACTGCCGGATCGCATCCTGATCGGGCATGTCGACCACCGCACCGAGCACGCGCAGCTCGCCCAGGTCTTTGGCCTGGGCCGTGAGATCGCCGCTGCCCCCGGACATGAGCTGCTGCTTGAGTTGCTCGATCTCTTTTCTGAGCTGGCGCTGCTGCATGAGCGCGCGATCGATGGCCTCGCTCACCTGGAGCGGCGCGCTCTTGAGCTTGTCGCCCGCGCTCTCGAGCTCAGCTTCCAGTCTGCGCACGTAGCGCAGGGCATTTTCACCCGTCGCGCCTTCGATGCGGCGCACGCCTGCCGCGAGGCCACCCTCGCTCAACACCTTGAACAGCCCGATGTCGCCCGTGCGCGACACGTGGGTGCCGCCGCACAGCTCGATCGAGTCGGGGGAGATCGTCAGCATGCGCACCTCGGCGCCATACTTCTCCTCGAAGATGCCGATGGCGCCGCGCGCCT
>CAYNOM010001269.1:0-1945 GCA_964398415.1 uncultured Polyangiales bacterium
GGATGTGCAACTTACAGGGACAGTGCCTGTCCACGCCCGCGTGTCCCGCGAGCTGTCCGGGCGCCTGTGACACCGAAGGTCGCTGCTACGAGGCCGGCCGGCCTCCGACGCCACCGGACACCTCTTCCGCCCCCGCGCCCGTAACAGGCGTCGGAGAGCTGAGCGGCGAGCTATCCGTTGGAGAGGACGGCGCCGCACGCTACGTATTGCCCCTAGCCGTCCCTCCGGGACGAGCTGGACTCGAACCCAAGCTTGCGCTCGGGTACTCGTCGCGTGGCGGAGACGGTCCGCTCGGCTTCGGCTGGTCACTCTCTGGTATGAGCGCCGTCAGCGTCTGTGATCACTCGCCAAGTGATGATCTGCTCGATCCATCGATTGTCTTGAACACCTATTGTCTCGATGGCGAGCCACTACGCGCGCTCTTTGACGAACAAGGACACGTGCGTCGTAGCCTCAACCGTGAGCCAACCTTCTTCCGGCCGCGCACCGACATGGGATACGTCGTGCGCGGTACGCTCTCAACGTGGGAACAGCGCGACTCGACCGGAAGCCGGACTGGCCTCGCGGCCGGAGAGACCTTTGTTGCGTACCACCAGGATGGCACCACGTGGACCTTCGGAGGGTCGGAAGAGTACTTGTTCCGCGGCGGTCACGACCCGGCGATGGGTCCCAGCGACATTCGCAAGTGGATGCTTGCCAAGATCGAAGACGAGTACGGAAACAAGATGGTCTTCGAGTACGACAAGGGGTTCTATCACCTCACCGGGACGACGGCTTACGTGCCGGGGCGAGGTTTCGTCGAGGGTGCCGCCGGCAGCGTCACTCGCGAAAACGTCGATACCGAGATGATCGTGCGACGCATTGGATACAACTTCGTGGGCGATACAGCGCACTCGGAGATCGCGTTTCACTACAACGAGGACAAACTCGACGCGGGCGTGCCGACCCAACAGTGCGACGCACAGGGACGCTGTACCCACCGGCCAGCAGTGCACATCAAGTACTGGCGAGGAGGGCCCGTCGCCGACCTCTTCATGCTCGATCGGATCGAGATGCGCACGATGGGACGCCTCGTTCGCTCCTACGATCTGGGACAGCGCAGTACGGGCGCTGGTCGGGCGACTCTGCTCGACTGGCTACAGCGCTGCGACTACGACCATCGTGGCGCCACGTGTCTCAAGGAGCTGGACTTCGAGTATGGGTCTCCCGAGAAGCCGGACCTCGAAGAAATGGGCGGGGGTGCCGGCTTCGATTCGGAAAGTGCCGACTATCTCGATGAAGGTCCATGGCAGTATCAGCGGCCCCATACAGCGGTCGCGGATGTCGATGGCGACGGGGCAGACGACTATCTCGTGTTCGGCAACGACGGTGCGCTTTGGATGACATCGGGCACGAACCGTATGCAGTTTCGTCAAGTCGCGGATAAGTGGCAGTTTCCATCCTTCCTCTTCTTCAAGAAGACAGAAGGCAACGACAGCACCTATACCTTGCCGTTCGAGGTGCACGCCACTGACTGGAACAAGGATGGACTAGCAGACCTTCTCATCTGGGGCGTCGACCAGAATCAGTACAAGGATGGCGAGAATACGGTGAGCCGTTGTCGTCCCGGCACGGGCAAGATCTGCGGCCGAAACAAGGGTGCAGGCCGGCTTTCGGCCACCGTGCCTTTAGCCCTCTGGGTGTATACGGCGCGGCTCGAGGGCTCGACCGTCTCATTTCACGTGAGCCAGATCCTCTCGGAGACCGAGCTTGCCATCGCAGCACGAGCCCCGCGACCATTCGGAGTGCACCTGTCCGGCGCGATCCGGAGTCCTGGCATCAAGCAGCATTCGGCGTTTTCGCTCTTCGACTACAACCAGGATGGTCTGCTCGACGTCCTCTACTGCGCTACGGACGAAAAGGGAGCGCGGGGTGCGCTCGCTGTCACGACTGGTGCGCACCTTGG
>CAYNOM010001270.1:0-1943 GCA_964398415.1 uncultured Polyangiales bacterium
CCCGTACCAGGCGGACAGTAGTACTCGCAGCCCCGCTTCCACTTGGTACGGAAGTCGGACCCGTCGGCGTCCTCGCAGTCGGCCACGACGCGGAAACGCGAGCCGTTCGTCGGGAAATAGTCCTCGGGCAGCGCCGACGCATTGTCGTTCGCACGCTCGAGCTGCACGGCGGCGAGCGAGGTCGGCTCGGCAGGCGCCTCGAAACCCACTCGCAGCTCACCGATTCCGCCTACGCCGAGCAGAGCGAAGTAGCGAACCCAGCCGAGCTCAATCCAAGGTTCCCGCGTCACGTCGGCAGGCGCGTTCAACTGCATCTCGGGCCATACGCTGTCACTCGCGTCGCCCACTGGCGTCACCCGGTCGGTGCTTCCATCGGGGTACGCGACACGAGCCGTGAGCGGGGGTTCGTCGGCGCGCTGGTACCAGCTCAGCCAGTAGTCCCCGGAGTAGGCTGAGATGGCCTGCTCCACCCGTACAGGGCCCTCTGCGCCACCGCCGGCTGCGGGTGGCAGTGCGTCCGCGCCGGACGCGACCGCGGAATCGATCTCGAAGCCGTACTTCTCCGCCAGTTCGGCGTGCATGCGCACGACGTCCGCGTCGCTCCAGCGCCCGACGTGCATCAGCGACTCCGCTAGAACTCCCTTGAGGTTGTAGCCGTCGCTTCCCCCCCAGACATCATTGCCCTTGATCTCGGGAGCTTCATTCACGGACAGCACGTTTCTTCCGTTCAGGAACACGTCGCTGCGACCGTCTTGCGGAGACACGCGCCAGCTCGCCACAAAAGGCCGTCCGTCACAGTGCACGGTATCGACCTCCGAGAATCTCTCGATTGTGGGGCTGTTGATATGATACCCGATGCGCGTGCCCCTCACCTGCAGGGCACCTCTGCCGGCGGCCGCCCCAGTGGCAAGCAGCATGTGTCCGCGCCACGCCGGGTCCGGATCGCAGGTCCCCACGAACGTGCCGAGGAACCCTTCGGCACGTTCACGGTACGCCGGGCGCGCCTGCGTGTCCCCGACGACCCACTGCGACGTCCAGCCAGAAGTTCCCGCTCCGAGATTGTCGTTCACGCCGTCGAACAACAGCCCCGCGTGACCATTGCCGACCTGCATGAGTGCCGTCTGGTCCACCCCGCCTCCAACGGAGAGCGCGCGCCCGTTGGCCGCGTTGCGCAGCGAGCTGTCGGTGAAGACGTAGCCGCTCGTCGGGCTGGCGCGGGTTGCGGTCCGGGCTTCGGCAAACACGTCTCCGTTGAGCCAAGCCACGGGCTCTCGGCGCGCAACTCCGTACCGCGTGAGCAAGTAGGCGTGCAGATGCTCCAGTTCCTCGTCGGACAGGTCGCGCTGATATCCGAAGGCCTCCGACAGCTCCACAGCACCCAAGAGATAGGAGAGGAACGAGCGCGGGGCGCTTGGGTGTCCGAGACTCGGCCCATCGCCTCGGAACTGCCCGTTCACAAACAGCTCAATGCGAGATGCCGATACTCGAACGACGACCACGTCCCCCGCATCGCCGCGGCGCAGCGACAGATCTCGAGCCGGGCTGCCTGACGCGTTCACGCGCGTATGGGGGTCCGTGCTCATGTTGATCCAGAACCCAGCGGCGTAGCTGCCGTTCGCGTAAACGTTGCTCACAAATTGACGACCATCCCCGACCGAGACATAGCTCTCGTACAGATTGCAGCGGCTTGCCGACGGAATCCGGGCGACGAACGCATAGGTGTACTGCGCAGACGGGGGGAGTGGTGCGGAGCTGGCAGTAACGAGCGTCGTGCCTTCCTCCACCCGAAGACGCGGATGGCCACCTTCAGGAGTGATCACCTGCGGCAACCCTGTCGCGTTGCCCTTGACCAGGTGACGCCCGTTGTCGCTCAAGTCCCTGCAAACCTGCTCCCCAGTGAGGGCGCTGCTCGGTGCACAGCTGTCGGCACGATACCAGAACTC
>CAYNOM010001271.1:0-1085 GCA_964398415.1 uncultured Polyangiales bacterium
CGCCTGCGCTCCTCGGAGCATGTCCCCCTGCGGCGCACCCGAGCTTCGCCAAGCCGAAGCTCGGCGGACGTGCGGTGTGCTGGGATGGATGCGTGGGAGCCGGATGGGGACGCCCTCGTGGTTGGGGGGGTGAGCGCAGTTTCGTTGGAGGCGCATCGACAAGGGAGATCATGCGAGCTGCAAGTTGCCATCCACGTCGTCGCGCATGCAGTTCAGCACCGGCTGCCGCGCCTCATCGGCTACCATGTCCCCGTGAACGCACGCGCGCGCGGACTCTACGAGGTGCTACTCACCGAGTGCTTGCAGGAGGAGCTGCAGGCGTTGGACTCTGGCTTCACCGCGCAGCGGGAGCGCCTGCAGGCGGCCGAGGTTGCCGATCGCGTCGCCCTGCATGTCTCGCGACTGATCGTGCGCGAGCTGGAAGCGGTGCCCACGAAGGACCGAGCGCAGGTTGGGGCGGTAGTCGCGCGCAAGCTGCTCGAAGCGCTCACGGCCGAGCTCCCAAGAAAGAGCCGCGACGACGAACGGCCCCTCGCACCCTTTGAGCTGCTGCGCGCCATCGCGAAGAACCGGCCGGATGGCACGCCCGAGACCATCACAGCACCGCTCACGCCGTTGCTGGACACCACGTTGCTCACCAACGCGCCTGGCGAGCCTCGGGTCGGGCAGCAGGTTCATGGCGAGATCGAGTCTGCCGACCGCATCGATGTGGTGATGGCGTTCATCCGCCGCAGTGGTTTGCGACCTCTGCAGGCAAACCTGCGGCGCCACTGCGAGGCGGGGCGACCGCTACGCGTGCTCACGACGACGTACACGCAGTCGACGGAGCTTTCGGCGCTCGAGCTCCTCGCCGACTTGGGCGCCGATGTCCGCGTTTCCTACGACACGACGGCGACGCGTCTGCACGCCAAGGCCTGGCTGTTTCACCGCGACTCTGGGTACTCCACGGCCTTCATAGGGTCTTCGAACCTCACCCATTCCGCGCAGGTCTCCGGCCTCGAGTGGAACGTGCGTGCCTCCGGCGCTCGACAACGGTCGCCTGAAGACGCAGATCATGCGATCGCGGCTTTTGTGCGTGGCCCACC
>CAYNOM010001271.1:1095-1941 GCA_964398415.1 uncultured Polyangiales bacterium
AATCCCGCGGTCGTCGACAAGGTGGCGGCAGTGTTCGACTCCTACTGGCACGGCGGCGACTTCGTGCCCTTCGACCCGGAGCAGTTCAGAGAGCACCTGCGCGCGACGAAGCAGCAAGGCCCGCGCGTGGTTCTGAGCCCGCTCGAGCTTCGACCCGAGCCGTTTCAGGAGCGCATGTTGGAGCAGCTCGCCCTGGCTCGCGCACAGGGGCATCACAAGAATCTGCTCGTCTCCGCAACCGGAACGGGAAAGACGGTGATGGCGGCGCTCGACTACGGTCGCCTGAAGTCGCAGCTCAAGCGATCGCGGCTGTTGTTCGTGGCCCACCGCAAGGAGATCCTCGAGCAATCGCTCGCCACGTTTCGCCATGCCTTGCGCGACGCGAGCTTCGGCGAGCTGTGGGTCGACGGCCAGCGTCCCGACGACTTCGATCACGTGTTCGCGTCCATTCAGAGCCTTCACGCCACGGGCTACGCGCACCTATCAAAGGACCACTTCGATGTGGTGATCGTGGACGAGTTCCATCACGCCGCGGCGCGGTCCTACGAGGGACTCCTCGACACGCTCGAGCCTCAGGAACTGTTGGGTCTCACCGCCACCCCCGAACGAACAGACGGCCTCGACGTGTTGCGCCACTTCGGGGGGCGCATCGCAGCCGAGCTGCGTCTCTGGGACGCCATCGATCAGCATCGCCTCGTGCCTTTCGTGTATTTCGGGATCCACGACGGTCTCGACCTGAGAGACGTGCCGTGGCGCCGAGGCACTGGCTACGACGTCGAGGGCCTCACGAGTCTCATGACGGCGAACGACGTCTGGGCTCGACAGGTTGTCCACAGCCTCAACCAG
>CAYNOM010001272.1:0-1941 GCA_964398415.1 uncultured Polyangiales bacterium
AGTGCGTCACGCGGTTGAAGACGCTGACCGTGATGCCGACCTGCGTCTCGCTGATCACGCCCTCGATGTCGGCGCGCAGGTAGTAGTAGCCGAGGAGCTTTGCGAGCTTGGGGTCGATCGGCGCGCCACCGTCACCGCCCATCGCGCCCGGCGGCAGGTTCGCCGGAGGGGGAGCCATGCCCCCGCCCTGATCAGGCCCCGCATCCGTGAACTGATCGGTGGGCGCCTCGCGCACGACCTCGGGGGTCGGGTCCCAGGCTTGCTCTGGGCGGCTGGGATTGCAGGCCGTCGTCGCAACGGAGCCGAGAAACAGGGCCGAGCAGAGCAGCGTAGGCGAGGGATGAGAGGTCATGGCACGTCCGAAGTAAGGAAAGCAGCGCACCTGCCGAACCTACCAAAATTTGAAGCCACACGCGAAGCCCCGTCGCGAGCCCCAGGCCGCGAGACTCACGACTGAGCGAGCTCTCGCAGGATCTTCTCCGTCTTGGCTTCGGAGATCTTGGAGATGATCTGGTTGCTCTCGTGCGCGTCGCGCAGCGTCTTGGCGAGTCCGAAGGCCGACGACACCGTGAAGTACAGCCCCATTATCAGATAGCCCTTGATCCAAGCCGTCACGGGCAAATACAAAACGCCAGCGCTGGTCAGCCCGAGCGCGATGACGAAAGCGGAAACGACCTGAAAGCGCCAGGCTGCGGTGTCGCGGATAGAAACGGTTTCCATGCAATGCTCCTCTGCGCCATCGAAGAGCAGGTGCCGTGCCAAGGCCCGAAACTCTAAGATTCCGCGCGTCCAAGCGCGATGACCCGGGCTGCGTGATCTCGCCGTGCACTCATGCTGGGCACGGGATGAAGCGCTTTCTCCACAACACGAAGTCAGGCAACTCGAGCTCGGCATGGTTGTTCGTGGGCTCGACGCCCTCATGGGCGAGAGACGTCCACACCCATCATCCAGAAGCTGAAGACGGAGGCGCGGTCGCTGACGGGGATCCCGATCGGAGGCCCGAACCAAGGGCGGATCGTGTCGCGACGCCCATCGTCGAAGAGTTGGTGCACGGTCACGAGTCGTGCGCGTGCGCAGTCTTCCTCATGCGCACGCACGCGCGAGATCGGAGGCATGGGGTCGGCCGGTCGAGCGCGGGCCCCCAGCCGATCTTCGAGGCCACCGAGACGATCGCCGATCACTCCGAGTGGTGCTCTGCGCGGCACTCTTGCACCAGCCGCACTGCACGGTCTCGAACCTCAGCCGAAACTCCATCTCTTCCCATGGCGCCACCCGCTCATATGGAGCCTCTGGAAAACCCGGGGCGCTTCAGCCAGCCGTGCCATCGTGCACTGGGAGATCCGTGAGCACATGACAGAGCGCGACGTCGAGTGTGTGATCGAACGCGCACGCGAGCGCCTCCCGTGCGCAAAGCCCTAGAGCTCTTCCTCAGCGCAGCTCCACGCAGGGCTCTAGTAGCGTTCCGGGGACCTCGAAGGTCAAGGTCTTGTCGCCGACGCGAAGCGTATGCTGACCTGCCTTCAGTGGGGGCAAGCGGCATACCGCCGTCTCGGCCCGGCAGTCTTCCGTGCACCAGCCATCGCTGGTGGTCTCGTAACGGAAAGATGTGGTCAGTACGTGCTCATGCTCTCGACTTGAGAGGGTACATGTGTGCTTGGCGTTGCGTGAACATGAGCTGCTCAGGCAAGGGACGGCGTCTACCATGATAAAGGGCTGACTAGACGTGGTGAGCTTCAGGGGCCGTAGCCCGCGTGCCAGGTCGACGCGCACAGTGAATGCGCTCTGACGTTTCTTGCCCGCGATGCAGAACATGCCAGGGGTGGACGACTCATGGGAGTTCCAGCAGCGCCCGTCGGGGTCGCAGCTGCGCGGCGGTGCGACGGGTTGGGACACGGCGGGCTTAGACGGATTGGTGTCGTTCGGCGGTGGAGTTGGCGCAGG
>CAYNOM010001273.1:0-1939 GCA_964398415.1 uncultured Polyangiales bacterium
ACTGGTTGAACCGTCCAACCTGCGCGGTTGAACCGTCCAACCTGCGCGTAATCTCTGGTTGAACCGTCCAACCTGCGCGGTTGAACCGTCCAACCTGCGCGTAATCTCGGCACGCACGAGATCACTTGGCGCGCGTCGTAGACGTGCTTGCCGAATGCTCCCGTGGTGAAGACGGGCCCCACCGTCCCGGCGGCACCGGCGTTATCCGCCGCCACTCCGCCGCCAGCGTGCCGCTAAGGCATTGAAATGGCTTCGTCGTCCTGCGGCACGCCGCTTGATTCCCCGACGTCCGGATGTCCCACCCACGCATCGTCGTCAGCGGAGCGACGACGGCTCTCACGCGCCGCACTGTGTTGCGCAAGGCGTTCCTCGCGCCGTGGCACCCGGAAGTGCAGCGCATCGTGCACTACTCCCTGGCCTACGCGCAGCGAGAGCTCGACGTGGCGGTCCATCACACGGCGCTCGTCCCGAGCCACCACCACACGAGCGTCACACCCACCCACGACAACCTCCCGGCCTTCACCGAGCTGTTGCACCGCGACATCAGCTGCGCGCTGCACGCCCTCCTGTGCCGCGAGCGATACGACGCTCCACGCGAGCTCTTCGACGACCGCCAGACCCACATGATGCGGTTGGTGGACGCACCCGCCCAGGCTGAGCACCTCGTCTACGAGCACCTCAACGCCGTCGCTGCGGGCCTGGTGCAGCGGCCCGAGCACATGCCCGGTCGCGTCATCGAGTTTCGTCACTGGAAGACCGGCTACATCGAGGTCGACCGCCCCAGCGTGTACTTCAGCAGCCGACGCCCCGAGCGGCTGCGCCTGTGGCTCACGCCGCCGCCCCTGCTCTCGCAGGCCTTTGACGGCGACGTCGACCGGCTCGTCTATCACATGGAGCGGCTCACGAACGCAGGCGTTCTGGCCATCCGCGACGAGCGCAACGGCCGGCCTGTCATGGGAGCACGGGACCTGACGCGGCTGCATCCGTGGAGCGAACCCCGGACCCTCCGGGAGACGGGCGGACGCAGGGTGCCGACGTTTCGCATCGGCGCAAGCGGCGCGGTCGGCACCCAGCTGCGGGTGATGGCCGCGCGGGAGACGGGGCAGTTCCGAGGAGGTCACCACCAGGCCCGCGTGGCACGCCGGGAGGGGCAGGTCACGGCGGTGTTCCCGTTTGGGACCTACGCCATGCGCGTGCATCACGGCGCCACGGTGGCCCCAGCGCCCCACGACGAGGCCATTGTCACCGGGCGCGGCCCGCTCCTCTGCGACGTCAAGGCCGAACTCGCCAAGCCAGACCGTGACCGCACGGCGGTCGTCCGCGCGTCCAACGATCTGCTCACGGCAGTTCGAGAGGCCGTCACCACAAGGGCCAGCGATCTGATCGACGCCGAGGACGTGGGTCCCTACGAAAGTGCGGTGACGCGGACAAGTCCCGCCGGGCTCGCTGAAGACGACCCACCAGCGGCTTTGGTTGTCCGCCACCGCTTCGACCGACGTCGCGACACGCGTGACGATGCCACCACTGCACGCCGGGTCGTCACGCTGCGAGACCGGCGTCGCGGTCGTCCACCGGGCTCCACCCGCCACGGCTCTGACCCACCTGTCTGACCACAGACCGCCCATCGAGGCGATGCACCGCTCGGAACCTTGCCTGGGCGGTGCAAACGTGCGTCCAGCGACTACCAAACTCGAGTGCCGGCAGCGCGCGGCGTTGGCGGACGGCCGAGGAACGGCTGATCGCGCGTAGACATCCCCCCACGGAGGGCAGCAGGCAGCGCGTTCGACTGCAATCGACTTCCCAGACCTAGCCGGTCAACTGCACACGTCGGACGGTTCCACCGACCTAGCCGGTCAACTGCACACGTCGGACGGTTCCACCGGTTCCACCAGACCTAGCCGGTCAACTGCACACGTCGGACGGTTCCACCGACGCTGTC
>CAYNOM010001274.1:0-1939 GCA_964398415.1 uncultured Polyangiales bacterium
CGTGCTCCCCACGATCTGCTGTCGCGCCCCCTCAGTGCCAATCGAAGGCGCGCGCGCCGGCTGAAACCCGAGTGGGTTTGTGGCGACTGGTGCGCGATCTCACGCTGACGGTGCAACGGAAAGCGCGTGACGTGCACGCAGGAGGGCGATGTGTCTCGGTCAGACGGTGCTCGCGCGCTCGATGCCCTCGAGCGCTTGGCGGGCTCGGTGTGTCAGGCGGACAGAACCGCCTGTACGGCGTCGACCGCCGTGCGCCAGCGCTCGTCCCAGGAGCCCTGGATGACGACGTAGGGGCGATGGTGCTGCTCGAGAGCTTCTCGACATCGCTCGAAGAATGAACGTCGCTCGTTGGGCAGGTACCGAACGACGTCCGACACCCATGGCACGTCGACGTCGAGCAGTAGCGTGAGGTCGTACTTGCGTCGCCGCGCCTCCGCCGCGATCCACGTCTCGCATTGGCCGAAGAGCACGTCGCTCCAGATCGTCGTCGTGAGTGTGTCCGTGTCGCAGAACAGGACCTTACTGGCCTTGCGCGCCAGCGCGTCCTCGGAAGCAACCTGCCCCCGCGCGATGCGCAGCATGTCGCCTGCGTTCACGTCTCCCTCCTGAAGCTCGATGAGGGTGCGCGCGTACTCGGGCACGGCGACCGTCCCGAAGTGTTGGGCGAGCCGCAGCGTCAGCGTGCTCTTTCCCGTGGACTCCGGGCCAAAGACGCACACCCTCTTTGCGAAGTGCGGGCGCACGCACTCCGGCAGGTACTGCCAGTTGGCCAGCGGGTCGTTGCGCACGGCTGTGCCGCTCGTGGGCATGATCGATCGTGCCGGGTCGACAGGGACGAACTCGGCACCGAGCACCCTTGCGAGCTTCGGGCCGTAGCTCTCCGATGCGAACACGTAGTCGGGTGGATGAGGCAGCACGCGCTCCAGGCTGCGCTTCCAGATATCCCAGAAGTCCAGGTGCTCGCTCGGATCCTGAGGGTTCTCGTCGAGCAGGTGCACGACATTGCACGACGGAAAGAGCTCGCGCATCCATCCGAAGCGGAGCGAGCTGGGGATGGGCTCATCGCGTACGTGCTCGACCACGACGGTAAGCTCGTCGACATAGCGGCGGGCAAAGTCGACGAGGTACTGATGGCCGAGGTGCGGCGGCATGAACTTGCCGAGGACCATGCCTCGGGTGCACGAGGCGGGCTTGGGCTCATTGAGCACGGGAGGCTCCTTCTACATTCAGAATACTGCGCACGTAGCGGGTCAAGAGGTCGAGGGTCACAGGCGGGCATTCGACGCCCGAGCCCTGGAGGAGGGCGCGCGCGTGCTGGTCGTCGAATCGGCAATGCGTTGCCTGAAACAGGTCGAGCTCTCGCTGCACGCGTGCGCCGGAGCACGCCCGCCGAAGCGCGAGGGATGCTGCTGCGAGCTCGGGTGCCATGCGCGAGGTGGCCACGTCCTGAAGTCGGGCCAGCCACTTCGCGCTCTCGACGGGTGTCAGACCGATCCCCGCTGCGCGAATCGCGCGCACGAGCTCGTCCAGGTGGACCGGACGTGAGCCGGCGAGATGGGTCGTGTGGAGCGCGGGGGCGTCTGCGCTTCGAGACGCGACGGCCACGATGGCGCGCGCTGCGTAGTCGACAGGCGTGACGTCCATGGCCAGGTCCGGGCTCCGCTCTCTCGGAAATGCGCCGAGCTGCGCGAGACCCCGCACGGTGAGAGCAAGCCAGTCATGCGCCGCGCTGCGTGCCGTTAGGCTGTCTCCCGTGAGCAAGCCGAGCCGGTGAATGTACGTAGGACCCGAGTGATTTGCCGAGGCTCTTACGAGCACTTCAGCAGCCCACTTGCTTTGAGCGTATCCGCCGAACACGACCGAGGTCTCGTCGAGGGTATCGGACTCGAAGAAGGTTCCTACCCCTGCATCGGCTGACACGAACACCGCCAGCGTCGAA
>CAYNOM010001275.1:0-1938 GCA_964398415.1 uncultured Polyangiales bacterium
GGTGGGACTGCGTGAGAGCTCAGAGCTTCGAGCCCGACTTGCGACGCGCGGTGGCGGGGTTCTTGTCGTCCGCCGTGCGCTTCTTGATGCGCGCGTAGACGGCGTCGATCGGAATCGTGAAGTTGAGCGCGACGGTGGAGTACTTGTTGGCGATCGGGTTGTGCTCGGCGAAGCGGCTCGTGGCCACGCCACCCGAGCAGCTGCCGAGTGCGGTGTTGAAGCCCGACCCCTGGTCGTAACAGACGGTGGTGTTGCCCTGCAGCGAGGCGATGACCCAGTCCGTGGGCTGGTAGTTGATGGAGAGCGTGAGGCTGCCGAGCCGACGCCAGCGGGTGATGGGATGCCCCACCTCGTCCTCCCCTTCGAGCACCGGTGAGTCGTCCGAGATCACGCCAGGCAGCTCCGTCGGCAAGTCAGATAGCTTTTTCGCGAAGTTCCAACCATAGAGGTAGAAGGCTTGGAAGCTGAGCTTCTTTGTCGCATTCAAGCTGACGGCGCCCAGAGCGCGGTACTGATCCTGCACCAGCGCCAAGCCGCCGACAGGACACGTCACGACGGATGCCTTGGCGTCCGTGCAGTCATTGATGTTGCTGTCGTTATCAAGCGCCTCGCGTACGACGTTGCCGAGGAACGTGTGCTGGTAGGAACCGCCTGCAATGATAGCGAGGCCCTCGAGCACCTTGAAGGGGCGCACAATGTTGAGCGCACCACCGAGACCGCCGTAGCTCTTGGCTGCGATGCTCGGCTTGGAGACGGGCAGCACGATTCGAGGCCCACCTGTGAACGTAAACCCGCCCAACGAGCCCAGGTTGCCGATTCCAGTGACGCGAATGTCGGTCCACTCGGTCTCGCGCCCCTTCGCATTGAAGTCGGGCGTCGTCTGCTCGAAGGCGATAGAGCCGTCCGCAATCACGGCCCACTTCTCGGTGATACGAAAGCGCGGCGCGAGGAACAGGCTCATGGCGGCGAAGCCGTTGTCGTTGTCAGGCTGGGTGCGCCAGGCAGGGGCCATCGTCTGCGAGAACGAGGCGATCGAGCCCGCGAAGATCGGCGTGTCCCCGCCGCCGCAGCCCTCGGCCTGGGCGAGCGCAGCCTGCCCCTGCGCCATGAGCTGGGCGCAGCGCTCTCTCTGGGAGTTGCTGTCGGCCGGCTTGGCCTTTCCGTCGGCCGAGGCGCTCGCCGTGGACAGCGACACGCTGGCGCTGGCGCTGGCAGGCTGCTCGGCCGCCGGTGCGGGCTCGGCAGCAGGCGCGGGGGTGACCACCGGTTCGGGCGCGAGGGGCGCGGGCTCTTCGGAGGCAGGCGCTTCCGCTTCTTCGGTGGCCTCCTCTGAAGGAGCGGCTTCGTCCGCCGCAGCCGCCTCGGGCTCGGTGGAGTCTTGGGCGCGCGCGCCAAACGGAGTGAGCAGGCCGAGGCACAGGGAAAGCACGAGGGTTGCGCGGTGAGTCACAGTGTTCTCCCAAGAAAAACGAAAACGGCGAAGGGGCTGCCCCATGGCGGAGCGTTACCCCATGCACACCCCGTTTGGGCGCGCGCGGGTCCGGTGCCGTGGACAGCAACCTGCGTGCCACACTCGCGCACAGCGCCTACACCCATGAGATCATGAGGTTTTCTGAAACAGGGCTGGCTCAACCCAGCGGGGCGTCCACGGCTCGCCGCCCCTTCGCCCCGTCAGCAGACGGGGACACAGGACCCAACACCTCGAATTGATGACGTTTTTGTCGCCGTAAACGAACTGACGGCCAAACGTTTGCCCCGGGCGCGCGCGCCGGCGCCAAAGCGCCATCAGGAATGGTAGGGTTCGCCCCGACAGGGAGGTGGACGTGGCGAACGTGATCCGGGGCCTGTGGGTTTGGCTCGTGATCTCGAGCTTTTTGCTCGTATATGGCCTGCGCCGGCTCGGCACCCTGCTCATCTCCGATCCCGTGGCGCGAAAGC
>CAYNOM010001276.1:0-1936 GCA_964398415.1 uncultured Polyangiales bacterium
AAGCTGGGGCGGATGTCTTGTCGGCCCTCCTCGGCGTAGAAGTGCAGCTCGGGCGGGAGTTCTGCGCGCCGCACCAGCATGCTGGGCGTGTCGTAGCCCAGAAAGCCCTCGCAGAAGGCGAAGAGGCCTCCGAAGTGCAGGGCACCCTCGGCCTCGTCGAGGGTCAGGGCTGCCTTGAAACGTGCCGGCAGCTCGGGCCCCACCTCGGGCATGACCTGCGCATCCGAGAGCACCGGCACCGAGAAGGTAAGGCCCTCGTAAGGTTGGGCCAGGCCGAGCCACTCTTCGTGGAAGCGCGTCTGCACATCCTTCTTCACGTGCGTCGTCATGTCATGGCCTCCGGCCAGGCCACCACCAGCCCCACGGGCGACAGGCGCACCATCTCGACGGCATACAGGGCCTCGATCTTCTTCGGCTCCTCGTCGAGCTCGCGCCCAAATTGCTCGGAACGCCGACCGAGGTGCTCGAGGTCGAGCTCCACCTGCCGCCTCTGCTCCTTGTCTTCCACTTCGAAGAGCTTGGTCTGCGAAAGGTCGTGGCGAGCCTTGGCCACCGCTTCGCGCTGCCGCGTGAGCAGGGCGATGAGCTCATCGCTTTCCTTGCGGGCGCGGCGCGTGAGACCTGCCTTGACCTCCGCGGCCTGGCTGTCGGCCTCGTCCTCGAGGTGCGTCCACAGGCTTTGGTAGAGGCCGGAGGCATGGCGCAGCACCTCGCGTGACACGCGCTCGTTGGGTGCAGCGCCTCCGGACGCGAGGCCCCTCTCCGCAAGCTCGCGCGCGCGCACGGCCGTGGCCTTGTCTTTGTAGGGCGACACCGGCTCACCCGGCGTGAAGGGTGCCGCCACGCTGATGAGCTCGTCGTGCAGGCGCGCGGCGCCGTGGCCGAAGAAGGTGAGCCGCGCATAGGCGACGACGCGCGCGACGTGCTCGCCCGGCAGCACCACCGCACACACGCGCGACAGGTCGTGGGCGCCGTAGCCTTGGGCGACGAAGCGATCGAGGATGCGACGCACCAGCGGATGGGCGAGGTGAAGCTGCTCGGCCTCCTCGGTGAGGGTCGTGAGCGGCTCGAAGGTCACCGGCCGCGGCGGCTTCTGACGCCACTCCCACCAGGTTTCGTTGCGTCCGCGGGGTGGGCGCAGGCTGTCGAGGGTCACCTCCCACGATCGATCGAGGTGAGGCAGCACATAGGCCTGCCGGCCGCTCGAGGTGCGATCCGCGAGCGCAAGGCCCTCGGCACCACTCATGCGCAGGCCGATGTCGACCACGCCGCGCAGCGACTCGGGCTCCACCTCGAGGGCGCGCCCCGAACGTTCGAGGCGTTGTGCCGCCCGGTGGATCTCGGCGCGCAGGCTGTCGAGCTGCTTGCGCTGCGACTCGAGCTCCGCCTCTGCGGTGTCGCTCGAGGCGTCTTCTCCCACCCGCTCGAGGCGGGCCTGTGCCTTGGGCGTGATGCCCTCCTCGAGCGCACGCTCCATGCTGTCGAGCAGCACGGCGCCCACCGAGCCAAGCTCACGCTGCACACGCTGGCCCTGCGCGACTGATCCGTCCGATCGGGTGCGCTGTGCTGCCAAAGCTCGATCATCACCTGACACGGGACGAAGAGGTTCGCGATCGGGACGAACAGCGTGGCGGCTCCCCACGTAGGCGAAAAGCGCGGCTCCGCGACGTCCAGAGCGGGGAGATTCCGGTTGGCGGCATGGAGAAACATCGCGAGATTGGCCAGCGCGATAACGAAGATGACACCACCCATTGCCCCTGCGTTCATCCCGCTGAGCGGTGCCCACTCCGAGGCGGCGAGCAGAGCGAATGAGGCCGCCGCCATCCACGCGGTAGCTCGCGCGCTGCGAAAGGGCGTGGTGCTAGGGGCAGGCGTCCGGATGCGCCACCCCGTTCGCGCTTGACGGCCCGAGGCGAGATCGTCAGATTACGCGAGA
>CAYNOM010001277.1:0-1936 GCA_964398415.1 uncultured Polyangiales bacterium
TCGGCTCGCGGCTGCTCAGCGGATTGCATCAGTCTCGCATCGAACAAACGAAAGACGTGTTCGAACAGACCCTCGCCGAGATGCGCACCATCATTCACGGCCTCACCGGGCATCAGCTTTCTGTCGACAACGTGATCGCCGAGTTGCGGGCAGAAACCTGGAATCGACTCGAAGCAGCAGGCATCGCCCTCGACTGGCCGCTCGCCGCTCCCCATGGCGACGTGGTGCTGAGCTATGCGATCTACAAGAACTACCTCTCCGTCATGCGTGAGCTCGTGGCCAACGTGATCCGACACGCAGGTGCCACGCGCGTGCGCGTGCACGTGAGCATCGATGGCGAGCGCCTCTCGAGCGAGGTCGAGGACGACGGAGTGGGCTTCGATAGCGCAGCGACGAGACAAGGGTATGGCCTGCCGAACCTACGTCGCCGCCTGGGCGAGCTGGGAGGTGAGCTGTCGTTCTCACGCGAACGCGAGCGGACGTGCGCGCGCGTCGAGATCCCGCTTGTGCACGCGGCGTCTCAGCTGTCGCAGGTCTCGGAGGCACGCTCATGAACAGAAGCGCCGCCCTCGTCGTCGAGGATCGACCCGACACGCGCGCGTGGCTCTCGCGGATCGTGGAGCAGGCGTTTGCTGGCGTTCACGTGCACGGAGCACCCGATCTGCGCAGCGCGCGCCTCGAGCTGCAAAGCGTGCCATCCCTACGCTTGGCTCTGGTGGACCTCGGCTTACCCGATGGTTCGGGTATCGAGCTCATTCGCGAGATGCAGACTTCCCACCCCGACACCCCCGTGATTGTGACCACGGTCTACAGCGATGACGAGAGCCTGTTCAGCGCCATCGCGGCCGGCGCACAGGGCTACTTGCTCAAGAGTCAGTCCTCTGAGCTCTTGCAGCGCCACTTGCAGCGCCTGGATGAAGGGGTGTTGCCGCTATCGCCGAGCATCGCACGTCGCATGCTCGAGCACTTTCGCGAGCGGCGTCCTGTGGCCGCGCCCATGTCGGGTGGTGTCGCACTGAGCCCGCGTGAGACAGAGGTGCTGACCTGCATTGGCCGCGGGTTGCGCGTTTCGGAGACCGCTGAACACCTCGGGCTCGCCGAGAGCACGGTCGCAAGTTACGTGAAGAATCTCTACGCGAAGCTGAACATCAGCACCCGCGCCGAGGCTGCGCTCGAGGCAGTGCGCCGCGGCCTGGCCTGAGTCCCTGCGTCTCGGCTACCCCGGTATCGGGGTAACAGGCGGTGTGCGGTGCTCTCTACAATCGCGCTCCTGGGGACGCGGCCCCTCAGCGCCAGGCGCTGGGGGCGCAGACCGTCTTCAGTGACGCATTGAACCTACTTGGCGGGGGAAACGACATGCATTCGCAAGCCACACGACGGCTTTGGCAGCGCGTAGCGATCATGGCACTGGGACTGGGTTGGCTTGGCTGTGACGGTGACAAGGCTGCGGACTCAGCGCGCGACGCGGCGGCGAGCTCGATCGGGCTGAGCGGCACAGCCGCGGTGGGCGCACCGGTCGTCGACGCAACACTCACGGCGCGGTGCGCGGACGGCAGCGCTTTCAGCAAGACCGTCACCACGGATGAGCGAGGGCGCTTTGCAGGCGAGGTCTCACAAGGCGCGCTGCCGTGTGCACTGCAGCTCAGCGGCGGCAGTCTCCCCGCGGGCCTGCGCCTGCATAGCTTTGCGGGGGCCGAAGGTACGGTCAACGTCACCCCGCTCACGGATCTGCTCCTGGCCATCGCCAGCATGCAGTCACCCGCCGACTGGTATGGGAGTGACGATTGGCAGGCAGTGGCCGCCAAGCTCGAGGCTGCACAGGAGAAGCTGCGCGACGCCCTCGTCGACGCGGGCTACGACGTCCCAGAGGGTGATCCCTTCACGAGCGAGTTCAGCGCGGTCGGGGTCGAGGATGCCGTCCACCGCCGCGAGGAGC
>CAYNOM010001278.1:0-841 GCA_964398415.1 uncultured Polyangiales bacterium
CGACGCGAGTGTGGGGACCGGTCGGTTTGTCGGGCGCGGCGGCGCGGCGCTGCAAAACCGCCGCGTGACGCGACGCCTGGTCTCACGGCACGGTGAGGCATTGCTCTTGCGACAGCGCTCCGGTGCCGTACGCGTTGGCACCGGCGACTCGGTAGCAGTACTCGTAGCCTGAGACCACGCCCGTGTGGAGGTAGTCGGTCGTGGTCGTTGGCGTGAGAGTTTGACTGTCCGTCGTCACCCCGGGGCCGACTCGCCAATAGACGATGTACGATGTGGCTCCCGCCGATGGACTCCAGCCGAGGTAGATGCCTTGTTGCATCGGCCAGTAGCCAAGGCTGAGCGACGATGGCGGAGGAGGCGCGCTCCCATTGACCGTCACACAGGACTCGGTGGACAGCTCGCTCGTGCCCCACTCATTCTTCGAACGCACGCGGTAGCAGTACTGGTAACCCGCTAGCACGCCAGTGTGGTCGAATACGAGCGAGCTGGTCTCGCCTGCGAAGTTGGATCCGGTCGTCACACCTGAGCTCGTGCCCCAATAGAGCTCATAGGAGGTTGCTCCGGTCGCTTCGGCCCAGAACACGGTGTTGGTGGATCCGCTGTTGTTGATGCCTAGTCCCGTCGGGATCGGTGGCGTGGCGCCTGCCGCTGTGACGATGAGCGCGCGCGAAGCGCTGTACGGGCCCCATCCGCCTTCGTCGCTGCTGCGAATTGCGCGCACTGCCCAGTAGTAGCTTCCAGCCGAGAGTGTGACTGCGGCGCTGGTGACTCCGAGGGCCGGCTCGACACCGACCGTAGCGCCGTCGGGATTGACACATCCCAGCGTGAGCGCAGCATCGGT
>CAYNOM010001278.1:851-1934 GCA_964398415.1 uncultured Polyangiales bacterium
CCATCAGGTGGTAGCGTGCGGCGTTGCTGGACGTGCTCCAGCTGAAGTCGACGCTGCCTTCGCTCACGCTCGCGCCGGCGCCTGGGGTGATCAGCGCCGGTGCGGTCGGTGGCACGACGAGCGCGGTCACGGTGAGCGTGCGCGAAGCGCTGTACGGGCCCCATCCCAGGCCTTCGTCGCTTCCGATGGCGCGGACCGCCCAGTAGTAGGTGCCTGCACCAAGCGTCATTGACGCGCTGGTGACTCCTGCGGCGGGCTCGAGCCCGAGTTGACCCGCGCCATCGGGGTCTACGCAGCCGACTTCGAGGCTCGCGTCGGTGCAGACGCGTAGATGATAGCGGGTAGCGCCGGAGCTAGTACCCCACGAAAAGTCGATGCTGCCTTCGGACACGCTGGCTGCGGCTGCTGGCGCGCTGAGGCTTGGTGCGGGAGGCGGAGAAACCGAGACAGGCGTCGCGACCTGGAGCGATCTGGGCAAGGCGAACGCACTGCTGAGCTCGCCGCCGCTGTCAGTCGAAACGGCTGCGACGGACCAGTAGTAGGTTCCTGGTTGAAGCTCGACTGCGTACTGAGTTGCACCGGGTGGGGAGGCGATGTCCGCCGGGCCCCCATCGGGGTTGAGGCAGCCGTCGCTCAGGCTGCTATCGGTGCAGATCGACAGCGTGTATCGCGTCGCTCCGGTTACGGAGCTCCAGCGGAAGGTGCTGCTCCCAGGCGACAGCGTGGTGCCGTCTGAGGGCGAAAGCAGCGTAGGCACACCGAGACTTGCTGGCGTCGTCGAGTCGGGCTCGGGCGATTCGTCGACTCCGTCGATTGCGCCGGGCTGCCGCACACACGTCGCTTGCAGCGCGTTGTACGCAGTGCCGCTGGCGCAGGCGCAACGAGCAGGGCTGGCATCGCACGCACTGTCGGAGAAGCGAAACGCGTACTCGTCATAGGGCGGAAGCGACATCGCCTCGACCGAACGCTGTGTCGAGATCTGTGCGTTCACGAGAGCGATCGTGACGTCGAACGCCTTAAGGATGGGTATCAGGTTCGCGAGCTTGCTCGACGTCGTCTCGAGTGCCTGCTGGGCGGACGGCT
>CAYNOM010001279.1:0-349 GCA_964398415.1 uncultured Polyangiales bacterium
CAGGGTACTGAACTGCACGACGCAATGAGTGCTGGTTTGGCATGCCGCAGCTGAAGTATCGTACAGCACAGTCACCGTGAGAGCGTGTACCGTTCGACATCGAGCTGCCGTACGATACGCGCGGGCACTCCGACCGCGAGCACGTCGTCAGGCAAGTCGCTCACGACGACTGCACCTGCTCCAACGATCACGTTACGACCAATCGTGATCTTCTCGCGAACTACTGCTCCAGCTCCGATGAAGGAGCCATCGCCTATGGTCACGTTGCCGCAGAGCGTTGCGCCAGGGTTGATGTTCACGAAGTCGCCTATGCGACAATCATGGGAGACCGACGCGCGAACGTTGAGGA
>CAYNOM010001279.1:380-1934 GCA_964398415.1 uncultured Polyangiales bacterium
CACAAGCGTAGTGACGACGACGTTGGGAGCGAGGAGCGTACCTTCACCAATCTCTACCCTATACCCGCATTGAGCGCTTGGATGGCACAACGTATAGGCGGACAGGCCCTTCACACGAGCTGCGGCGACCGCCCGAACCACATGCCATCGGACCAGATTGCTCCCGAATGCGGTGATGTAACGAAGTTGGCCTCCGTACGACGCAGCGAGGGTCGCGATGCTGCGAATCTCCCCGAGGACGCAAGCGTCGAGCAGCGGCCCCTTTTCACGAGCATCGTCCACGAAACCGACCAACCGCGGCGCGCCCGCAGGCGTGAAATCTCGCAGGTAGGAGTGGATTTCGCTGGCGTGACCACCAGCGCCGACGATCACGAGAGGCGCGTCGTACATCCTCGTGATTGTGGAGCGTCAGGGGCGCTGATGCCAGATCTCGACGGCATCGATTACTTGCCCGCTGGACGGAGCTGGGCACAGGGATAGCTCGTCGAAGTCGTCTTCGAACAAGAACGGGCACAATGTCCAGGTTCCGCACATTGAAGGCTTTCCAAACACGCGCCCGCAGCGCCCTCTTCCCCGCGGAGACGGACCTGTCGACGCCGCATGGGCGCGCGGTGGACCGTCTTCGCCGGGCTGCTTGGACGAGTCTGTCGTCGCTGGGCGCACGTGCGGTAAGCGCCCTCGGGAGCCTCGTCACTGTGCCCTACGTGCTCAGCCACGTGGGCCCCGATCGCTACGGCCTATGGATGACCGTCAGTGCTGCCGTTGCGTTGCTCGGCATCGCCGATCTCGGCCTGGGCAACAGCGTGACCACAGCAACCGCCCTCGCCCACGGGCGCAACGACTTACCCAGACAACGAAGCATCGTGACCAGCGGGCTTCTCACCGTGGTGGGCGTCGCCGCAGCGATTCTTGTGCTTTTCTTGGCGACCGCTCGGCACGTGGCCTGGAAGGACGTGTACGGCCTCGATGATCCCGGCAGTGCGCAGGACGCGCTCGGGGTCACGCTATGGCTGGTCGTATCGATCACCGTTGGCCTGCCCGCAGCGATTGTGAGTCGTCTGCAGGCCGGACTCCAACAGGGCTACATCGCAAACGTCTGGGCCGCAGCGGGTTCGCTGCTCGGAATCGCTCTCACCCTACTAGGAGTGTTTCTCGATTGGTCCTTTGTGGTGCTCGTCGCCGCCGCGTCGCTGGCACCTCCGGCCGCGAACGCGGTCAACGCGCTGCTGTTCTTTCTTCGAAGTCGGCCCGACTTGCGTCCGCGCAGTCCTGCCGTGACGAGCTGCTTGAGGATGGGAGCGGGGGCATGCAGTCGGTCACGGCCCTGCTTGTACATCGTGTCGAGGATCTCGTAGGCCGTGTCGAGGCCGATCAGGTCGAGGAGCATGAGCGGACCCATCGGGTACCCGCAGCCGAGCCGCATCGCCGCGTCGATGTCCTCGCGGCTGGCGTACTTGGACTCGAACATGGACACCGCGTGGTTCAGGTAGCCGAACAGCAGGGCGTTGGCGATGAATCCCGCCCGGTCGCCGATGACGACCGGCTGCTTGCCCA
>CAYNOM010001280.1:0-1932 GCA_964398415.1 uncultured Polyangiales bacterium
TGCCCTGGCGGGATTGATCCCCGCTGAACGCGCCAGCCTTCGCTGGACGCACTATCGTGCCGTCGTTCTTGCCGGGATCGTTGGCCGCGTTGTACCGGCTGTGGGTGGTGGCGCAGGTCGTTGCGGCCATGAACAGGCTCTTGCTCTGCGCAAACGGATCGGTCGTGAGCGTGGTGTCGTAGGTCGAGAACCTGTCCGTGAAACGTACGAGGGAAGCCTTGCCGTCGGAGTCGTCGTCGAGCCAGATCTCTCCGGAGGTGTTCAGCGGTCCGGCGTAGATGTCTTGGCGCTTGCCGGCCTCCCACGTGGGCTCGGCGGCCGGGTAATGCGACCACCACTGCCACACGACCGCCGCCTCGTACGTCAGCACCACGGCCTTGATGCACCAGCCATCGGTGCCGTACTTCTGGAGCGTGAGCGCCTGCAGCGCGTCGATCTCCAGGTTCGCGGGAAATTGCGGCCACTCGAAGGCGTAGCGATCCCACGAGTTGCGTTGGCGGTCGCTCCCTGGGTTATCCAGGCGCAGCACCACCGTGTTCATGCCGGCCTGCAGGACCAGCTCGACAGGGTCCGGCGTCTGCGCGTTGACCCGGTTGCAGGTCTGCACGTGTAGCGTGTAGGGCCCGCTTCCGCCCTGCGTGTCGGCCGAGGCGGTCCTCGAGAACGTGAGGACTGACAAGAAGGCGACGCACAACGGCATGAGTCGTCCGCTGCGCCACAGGGCGAGCAAGAGCTGGGGCATGACAACACCATCGACGCGCAGCGAACGCGACGTAGAAGGGGGGAGGTTGGACTTACAGACGCTGCGTGGGGCTTAGCTCTCGCGCTCGACCCGGGCAAGGATCGAATGACTAACGCGGGGTGCAATCATCCTTGCCCATCCAGAGGCTCGCGCAAGGTCCACCGCGTTCATGGTGACCGGCAGCGCCGCCCCCACGCATCCCCGCAGGACTCACCCCCAGGGGTGAATGCGTGGCGTATGCATGGTGCTAAGGCTGGGGCACCCCCCATGAAAACACGCCAAACGCGATGGTTCGCGTGTGCGGCCGGCCTCGCGTTCGGCGCCACGCTTCTCCCCCAAACGTCGCACGCCCAATCACTACAGGGCCGAACCCAGCTCACGCTCCAGGCGAGCATCGTCGACTTCGTCAACAACACCCTCGATGAATCGGGCGAACGAACGTACAAGGTGTCCGAGCTGCGCTTCGGCCTCCCTCAGGGTGGCGACCTGGGTCTTGGCTACGCGATCACCGACCACTTCCAGCTTCACGGAAGCCTTGGCTTCGATCGGAGAAAGGATCGTGGCGAGGGCTGGGAGTTGAGCGCAAACCGCTTTCAGTTCACGCCCGGCGTGCGCTTCATGACCGGCGGAGACAGCGCGCGATTGTTCCTGGGTTTCGGCCCGCGCTTCGAGCGTGGCTCCAGGGAATCGAGCACGGACGGCGCCTTCGCGAGCAGGGACACCGTCAGAGTCACAACCTCGGCCATCGGCGTGGCGGGTACGTTCGGCTTGCACGCGTTCGCGACCGATCGCGTGTCCATCGACCCAGCCGTACACCTCGCCTACCTGTCCGCGACCGACACCACCGAAGTCGACGGCGAGGACATCGAGGTCGAGGGCAATGCAATGCGCGTCGTGTTGTCAGTGGCCGTCACCGGCTGGCTAGGCGGCAAGGCGCGCCCCCAGCGCTCCGAGACGAACATGGAGCGCGAGGCCCTGCTCGAGGCGCAAGGCCCAGCGCGCGACGCCCCAACGCGGCCGTCAACCCTACGCCCCCCGCCGCGCTCCATGCAGGCAACCGCCAGCCTTCCGGGCATGGGCCTGTTGCTCAAGGGCGACGCCGATCGGGAGCCGTCGCGCATGCTGCTCCAGGCTCAGCACCTCGCGGCGAAGCCCGAATGGAAGGAGTGCGAGCTCGCGCTCGTCGGGCC
>CAYNOM010001281.1:0-1926 GCA_964398415.1 uncultured Polyangiales bacterium
GGCGACGCTGCGTCGTCGCCCACTCCGGCGCCCGAGTCGACGACCTGAGCGAAACAGGGAACCGGATCTCCCGCGCCAATGCCGTCTCCGTCGTTGTCGACGTAGCAAGCCGAGGCCTGCGCTCCGTCGGCACCCCCATCGGCACCCCCATCGGCAACACTGCCATCGACAGCAGCCGTCATGCCGCTATCGATCTCGTCGACAACCGGCCTGGTCGTCCCGTTGGGTCGCTCCACGCGTCCTGACCCGTCTCCTTGCTGACTAGGCTCTGACGCGATGCACAACTTGCCATCGCGCGCATGCATGGGTGGACAGCCGGTACCCTCCTCGAGGCACGCACTCGCTGTCAGCGTCAGGCAGACAAGAGAAAGAATGACTTGGATATCCCTATTCATGATTGCTCCCTGTTCTGATCCGTTCCCAGCCCGGCGGAGTGCGTCCTCATGCACCCCCCACTTCGTCCCTCAAACCGAACCACCCCGAACAACAGGAGGTCATCAGCACCACAAGCTACGCATCTCGAGCGTGGCTTTCTCCTTCCGACGCGGGTCGCAAGTGGCCGATCACAACTCGCCCTCGGCGCCTGCATCAGTCGGGATGGCATCACAGGCGGCTTCGCCCGCGTCTTGCTCGACGCACGTCATCGCCTGACCGACGTCTCGACCGAAATCAACGCAATCGTGAATGCCCCACCACGTCTTACGTCGCTCTACCGCGTCGATCTGACAGATTTGCAGGATGTCACCGTCACAGCGAAGCGCGTTCAGTGAACACCCCGGCGCTTGGCGCGGGTCACCACCACCGCGCGAGTCACACCCGCTGACCGTGCACATCACGACCGCAAGACCTGCCAACATCCCGCCTGTACTCGCGCCCATCGTCCCCTCCTATCTCGCGCTCGCCTTCGAGCCCTGAACTCTGCGCTTCCGTCCAGCTGCCCCGGAAGTCGCTCGAGTCCCGCTCGCGGGCTGCTGCGTCCGCGCCTTTCTCGGTGCCACGCCGTGGGCCAGCGCCTCCCTCGTCGTTTCGGTGACGAAGTTGCAGACTTCGTCGATGAGCTGCTCCGGGTTGCCCTGCCCGCGTTCAATGCGACGCAGCTTGGCTTCGAGATCGCCTGTCATCGCCGGGCTCGCTACATGGTTGTGCACGCGGCGCACGAGACTGATCCCCAGCTCGGTCGCGCGGAGCTGCTTGCCTTCGCGACGCATGTAGTCCTTCGCCACGAGTTCCTCGATCGTGGTCGCTCGCGTGGCAGGGGTACCGAGACCGCGGTCTCTCATCGCCGCCGAGAGCTCGCCCTCAAGCGATGCCCCAGCCGTTTCCATCGCAGACAACAGTGTCGCCTCCGTGAACCACTCTGGAGGACGCGTGTTTTTGTTCCCGATGCGTGCTTCGCGAACATGCGCAGGCATCCCGCGACGCAGCGCGCCCGGAAGCGCCGGATCCTTCTCCGATCGCTTGCTCGTCGCGAGATCGAGCGAGCGCCACCCCGCCCGCAGGATGGCTTTGCCGCTCACTTGGTAGCGGTCATCCATCCCCTCGGTCGTGACCGCCACGTCTACCTTTGTCGTCGCGTCCACTCCATCCGGCTGCCACGCGCAGAGGAAGCGACGGCATACGACGTCGTAGAGCCTCCCCGCATCCGACGATGTGTCGAGACCACGCGCAGGCGTGCCGGTGGGAATGATGGCGTGGTGATCGCTGACCTTGCTGTCGTCGACAAAGCGCCGCGACAGTTTCTCCTTGCCCGTCTCCGTCACGAGCCACTGCTCGTACGGATCCCGCACGGCGGAGACGATCCCGCCCAACGTCTCTGCCACGGTCTGAGAAAGGTGCCGCGAATCGGTGCGCGGATAGCTCAGCACCTTGTGCTTCTCGTATAGCTCCTGAGCGACCTCGAGCGTGCGCGACGCGGTCCATCCCCAA
>CAYNOM010001282.1:0-1925 GCA_964398415.1 uncultured Polyangiales bacterium
CGCCCAGGACTGACGCCGCCTGCCCATGTCGGATGCGTGGCCGGGGCTGGGTGTAGAGCGTGCCATCGACCACCTCCGCGACGCACGACGGGGGCGCCGCCAGTACATCGGCGTAGCTCGCTCGCTTGGGGGCTTCGCTTCTCACCCGACGAGCATGCCATGACAAAGGCGGCCTCGACGCCCGCCTTCCCTGGGGATTCGGTCACACCCGGGCGCCTACGCCTCGAACCAGCGGGCCGAGCTCGGCCGGCCAGCATGTGTGCTAGAGCCTGCCCTTGCTTCGCGAGAGAGCCATGACCACCGTCATCACCTTCGGAACCTTCGACATCCTGCACATCGGCCACATCCGCATCCTCGAGCGCGCTCGCGCGTTTGGAGACCGGCTCGTGGTAGGCGTCTCGACGGATGCGCTCAACTTCGCGAAAAAGGGCCGAAATCCGGTGTATCCCGAGCACGAGCGACGGGAGATCGTGGGTGCCTTGCGCTTCGTCGACGACACCTTTCTCGAAGAGTCGCTCGATCTCAAGGGCGAGTACATCAAGCAGCACGGCGCCGACGTCCTGGTGATGGGCGACGACTGGAGAGGCAAGTTCGACGCCTTCGCCAGTTCATGCCGCGTCGAGTACCTGCCGCGCACTGTGGGTGTGAGCACCACCGATCTGATCGCCGAGATCAAGAAGTACGCCTAGGCATCAGCCGGGTAGCGGAGAATCAAACCGTTGAGCGCAGACCCGGAATGATCCGCCACTGGCTGAATGTTGTGCCCGCGTCCGTGCCGTCCAGGATTTCTGCCATGACCCTTGGGGCTCTGAGCTTCGCCCTATCCGCTCACTTCGTCTCGGAGGGGCTCTCTGTGCTCAATCGAGGGCCCGCCGCGCCCTTGGTCGTGGAGCCCCGAGCGTCCGAAGCTCCCGAGCCTGGCGAGGCTCCTCCCACGCCGAGCGCGCTCGCCAGCGCGGTGTTGTCGCAGAATATCTTCGACGCGCGTACAGGCGCGATGACCTGGGATGCGCCCATCGCCCCCAAGCCCGAGCCAGAGCCCGAAGCGCCGCCCGAGGAGCCTGTCGCGCTTGGTCCCCCTGCGCTGTGCGCGTCTGGGGTGCGCTTGTTGGCGAGTGTGGTCGTGGCCGGGCGGCCCGAGCGTTCGTTCGCGATGCTGCACGACGGCGCCCAGAGCCATCTCGTTCGAGTCGGCCAAGAGCAAGCGGGGGTTCAGCTCGTCGCCCTCAGACCTTCTTCGGCCTACCTGAAACCGCAGTCGCAGCCGCTGTGCGAGCTGCCGCTCAGCGTGGGTGGGTCGCGGCCCGTCGCGGAGGCGAGGCCGGTCGTCGCCGAGCAAGCGCCCGCTCCCGAGGTGCCCAGCAAGCGGGCTCAGAGCGTGTTTTCCGGCGACGAGCTCGACCAGGGCATCGCGAGTCTCGGCGACGGTCGCTTCAAGGTCTCGAAGGACATGCTGCGCCGCGGGCTCGCCGACCCCATCGCGCTCGTCCGCGGCACACGCTTTCGACCCGTGAGCGAGCGCGGCAGGGACGTCGGCATCCGCATCACCAAGCTCCCGAAGGATTCGGTGCTGCATCGTCTCGGCGTGCGTGACGGAGATGTCGTTCGCACGCTCAACGGCTTCGATGTCGCGAGCACGGACGACATGCTCCAAGCCTACATGGCGCTGCGCAGTGCCGAACAGGTATCGATCGCCCTCAAGCGCGGTGGCCGCGAGCAGCGACTCCATTACACCGTACAGTGAAGGTGTCCGAGAGGTTCACGCCTCTCCTTCGAGGAGAAGGGTCGGGGGCGCGGTTCCTGGCAAGTGCAAACCTCACCCCCTGGCCCCCTCTCCCCGAGGGAGAGGGAGAACTTGCGAGCTGAGATTTGGGCGCGCGACGGGTGTTGGGGCTCGCGGTCCGCCAGCGTTGCCGGGGTTATCG
>CAYNOM010001283.1:0-1922 GCA_964398415.1 uncultured Polyangiales bacterium
CTCGAGCGTAAGGTGACGGTTCATCGCGTGGCTTGCTCGCGCTGAGCCAGCACGTATACCAGGCCCCGGCTCTCGGTCAGGTCCGTCAGCTCCGAGAGTCCCCCCACGAGAAAGAGCATTCATGAACAAGCACAGCGGTTCGTTCCGCACCCGCTTGGCAGGTGGAGTCGCCACCTTGCTGACCGCAGCGGGCTTCAGCAGCATCGCAGGTATCGCAAGCGCACAGCCGGTCACGTACCTCGACCAGGGGTGGGACGCGGGCAACCAACGCGAAATTTCGTACAACCTGTCGCAGGGGTCTCAGGTCGTCGACTACGACATCTACCTGAACCTGGAAAACCCCGACTCTTCCAACTTGCTGCGTAGCGACAACACGACGCGCCGCTTCGGCTTCCTTCCCACCGTCGGCTACTACGACGACGAGCTCAATCCCGACCGACTCCCCGTGGGCTTCGCCAAGGATGTCGACGTGAACACTGGGGCCGAGTTCATGGGCTTCACGTGTGCGGCATGTCACACCGGCGAGATCGCCTACCGAGGCCGGCAGATCCGGATCGACGGCGGCGCCACCCAAGGCGACTTCGTGGGATACCTCGAGCACATCGAGGCAAGCTTGGAAGCGGCGCAGACCGACAAGCATAAGCTCAAGAACTTGGCCAAGCGCCTCGGGGCCAAGGGCAAAGACGAGAATGCCGAGCTCGCCGAGCTCCGCGCTCGCTTGGCCGAGAACCAAGCTCGGGTCGCGCGCTTCGTGCGTTTCACGAAGACCGAGGGCAACACGAACATCGGCCGCATCGATGCATTTGGCTCGATCGGTAACACGATCCTGGTCCACAACATGGGCATCGAGTCGAACTTCCGACCGTCGGTTGCCCCCGTGAGCGTGCCCTATCTCTGGCAAACGTCAGAGCTCGAGCGCACCCAGTACACGGGCATCGGGACCAACAACTTCGCTCGCAATGTGGGCGAGATCATCGGCGTGTTCGGGAACTTGAACCTGCGCGACCCCGAGGCCTTGCTCGACAACAACATTCAGGGGCACAACCTGTTTGCCCTCGAGGAAATGGTCCGCACGCTCAAGGCCCCGAAGTGGCCCGAGGCGATCCTCGGAAGTATCGACGAGGCCGCCGCCGCACGTGGGCGAGACGTCTACAACACGGTCGACGCGAGCGGCTACTCCTGCGCGAGCTGCCACACCCTGCCCGACGCGAACGGCGTATATCCGCAGACGCCCGCGGAGCACAACGCGTTCGGCAAGCAGTTCATCAAGACATACCAGATCCCGCTCGATGAGGTCGGAACGGACACCAAGGCGGCCAACCTGCTGTTCCAACCGTTCCTCGCGGACACGGGCATTTTGGCCGGGTTCTTCAACGGGGCACCACAGTACCCGAGCATCCTCATCGAACGATTCGCGTTCGGCGCGACCACGCAGCGCCTGTTCAACGACATGGAGCTCACGCCCGGCGAGCGCGCCCTGTACAGCGGCTTCCGCATCGATGCGCCCGGCTATACGCCGCCGCCCGATTTCGCGGGCTATCGCGCGCGACCTTTGCCCGGCGTTTGGTCCACCGGACCCTTCTTGCACAACGGCTCGGTGCGAACGTTGGCAGAGCTCTTGAAGCCCGGCGCCGCGCGAGAGAGCGCGTTCTACGTGGGCAGCACGACCTTCGACCCCAACGAAGTCGGCTACGTGTCGAGCTACGCTGGAGGCGGCCGCGTGGAGCTGTACGACACCACGATGGTCGGCAACTCGGCTCAGGGACACGAGTACGGTGTCCACTTCAGCGCGCAGGACAAGCAGGACCTGCTCGAGTTCCTGAAGACGCTGTGACCCGGGCGCGCCCGTCCGTGTGCGGTCGTGATATGTGCCACACTGTCCCCCTGTGAAGCCGGGGCCGACGTCGAAGGTCACGAGTCTA
>CAYNOM010001284.1:0-1920 GCA_964398415.1 uncultured Polyangiales bacterium
GCGAGCTCGTGCCGCTCGCCAACAAACACGGCTTCTTCTGGGGCGGACACTTCGAGCGCCGCAAGGACGGCATGCACTTCGAGTGGGGAAAGAAGATGTCTCGATGAGCGTTCTCTGTGAGGATGCGTAACGTTTCGTATCATCCCTAGGCCGCACGGGTACGGATGTTCTGGTGTCAAACCAAAGTAGAGATGTCGGGTAGTTGCCCAAAGTAGAGATGTCGGGTTGGCCTCTGGCTGCCGTTTGGGGGAACGATTTCAAGAAATCTCCGCAGTCGGCTGTGGTCAGTGGGGGCAACGCGCAGCGTTGTCCAAGGGGCTCGGGGGCAGCTGTGCTGTCCCCAGCCTCGGCACTGTCCACAGCGCCTTGCTGGGGGCAGCTGTGCTGTCCCCAGCCTCGTCGTTGCTTTGGCCGCGTAGCGGCCGCCCTGAGGACCCCTGGGGCGTTCAGGCGGAGCGGGTCGCCAAGGCCCGCAGCGCGTCCGCCACGAGGGAGTCCACGACGCTCGGAGGCCCTTCGGCGGCGGCGCCCACCTCGGGCCACGCAGTGGCCATAGCTTCCTCCAGGTGAGTGCGCTGTCGGCGCGTGAGGCGGCGCTCCTCGAGTGTCTTGCGGTCGCGCTCTTGCTGCTGCCCCTGAATCACCGTGAGCGCACCGGCGAGTAGTTTGTTGCTCACGATGGCGCCCTGACGCACGCGGTTATCCTTGGGGAAGGGCCGCGCGGGGAGCTCGAGCTTGTCCAGGAAGATGCGGACTTCGCCGTTGGGGTACTCACGCACCTGAACGTGCTTCCCACGCGCGGCTTCGGACAGCTCGCTTGGTTCGAGCAAGTACATCACTCGGTTGTAGTGGAGCGTGAGGTTCGAGCTCACCTTCCGCTGCTCTTGCAGCGTAAAAGTCTGGTCGAGCGACTCGTGCGCAAGCAGCGGCCGGTGGGCATCGTGAGCGCTCTGCGGCTCCCGCGCGAAACGACAGTTGAAGTCTTCGCGGAACTCCGGAAGGAACGCGTTGCCGGCCTCCACCGTACTGATGTCGCGAAGGCGAAGCTCCTTCACGAGCCTATCTTGCAGCGTCAAGTTGGCGCGCTCCACGCGGCCTTTGGCTGCCGCCGAGTTCGCGCAGATGATGTCGATGTTCAGCTCGCTCAACGCTCGCCCGAACTGCGTGTAGCCGTCTCCTGCCTGCGGGTCCTTCGCGTTGACGCGAAAGACGGACAGCTTGTCGCTGTAGAACGCGACTGGCTTGCCGTACCGCTGCAGGTAGCGGCGCGTCGACTCGAAGTAGTCGAACGTCGATTCGGGCGCGAAGCGAAGCTCTTGCAGGCGACCTGTGGCGTCGTCTACGAAAACGAGCAGCGTGCAGCGCGGACCGCGGTCCTCGAACCATTCGTGGTCAGAACCGTCGATTTGCACCAGCTCCCCCACACATGCGCGCCGCCGCCGCGGCTGCTGGACTCGCTTGCGGCGTTCTCGCCGCGTCTTCCACAGCCCGTCCTCCTGCATCCACTTGCGCAGCGTCTCCACGGAAACCTCGACGCCGTGCTTCTCTACCAGCTTCTCGTGCGCAAACGTCGGCCCGAAGTCCGCGTAATGCGCTCGCATGAGCCCAAGCGTCGTCGTCCGCAGCTCCGCTGGCAATCGTCGGTTGCTCGGTGCGCCGCGCTTGCGCGACACCAAGCCCTCGGCCCCACGCGCCTTGTAGCCCGCGTAAAGCCGCTCAACCTGGCGCACGCTCAGCCCAAGCTGCTCAGCAACCTCACGCTGCGTCGTGCGCCGCTCCGCGATGCGACGCATCAGCGACAACCGCTCCAGTTCGTTCGCGCTCATCGTGACCAGGTCCGTCTTCATGTCGGCACCGGCCGTAGCCCGAACCCGACATTTCTACTTAGGACAAACCCGACATTTGCACTTTGGGCCTACA
>CAYNOM010001285.1:0-1919 GCA_964398415.1 uncultured Polyangiales bacterium
TCTGGGCAAGCGAGCGAGCTCAACACCCGGAGCTGGCAACCGTCCACTGCCTGCAGCGCATCGGTAATCTGATCCCCGTCCTGAAGGATCTCGAGCACCGCTACCAACATGTTGTCGTCGATTCGGGCGGCTTCGATTCCGAGGGCCTGCGATCCGCCATGGTCATCGCTGACGCCCTCTATTCGCCAGTCGTCGCAAGCCAGTTCGACCTATGGACAGCCAGGAAGATGGTCGAGCTCGTCAGACTTGCCGGATCCATGAATCCCAAGTTGAAAGCCCACTGGGTACTCTCCATGAGCGAGACGAACCCCCTGATCCAGGGCGAAGCCGATGACGGCGCCGAGCTTCTCGGCGAGATGCCCGAGCTGGCGATCACCAAGACCCGCATCCATCGCCGCAAGGCCTATCGCGACGTCACAACCGACGGGCGAGGGGTGCTCGAGACCAATAACCTCAAAGCTCGCAACGAGATCATCGCCCTAGCAACGGAGGTCTACGGTGGGAAGATTCAAGTCAGTGCCGGCGCAACCACTGCAGCCGCCGCCGTTTGACTCTCAAATCAACGCGTTCGTCAGCGGGGCCGTCTCACACTTCACGCCCGCACCGACCCTCAGCACGCCCAAGGGGCCGCCATGGGCTGGGCATGACCCGCGTGCCATCGCCCGAAAGGGCATCAACCTTCGGCTGAACGACTGGGAGCTAGCCGTCCTGAGAGATCTTGCCGATAGGGAAGGGTGCTCTATCCAGCAAGTGCTGAAGAGCGTGCTTACCCCTGCACTTCACGAGTACGCACGGGAGCAGGAGAGCGGCGGTACCGGTACCGGTACTGGTACCGGACGAGCCTGAGGCCTCGCTTCCCCGGGGGCCGTCTCGCTCCTTGTCCGAGCACTTTGACGACTTAGCGTATTGGGCGTCCCTTCATCAGCAGCGGTCCCATGCTCGCGGGCTGTCCCCCATCAACGCTGTCTGCATTCTCCCTCAGGTACCAAGCCATGTCCATGATCTCGCAGAACCGCGTCATCTCCATCTGGCCCTTGCAAACGCCGTCGACACACTTCCCCATGTCGCATTCCGTCCCAGAGGCACATGGATCACCAAGGAGTGCATCACTGCAGCCATCATGGTCGCATGCGTTAGATGGATCAGATATCAACGCCACACGACACTCGGGACCGGAGTTGACCGCGTCCTGGTTCACTGTGCATTGATTCACGTCGAACGCGGCACGAAGCTCATCCAAACAGGCCCCGCCACGCTCGCTCTCGTAGCGATCGATCCGCCCCAATATGGGCAGCGCCGGAATGCAATCAACATTTTCGGAATAGGCGTACGCGAAGCACCGCTCATAGGCCCCTTGCTTCGCCTCGCGTTCCGCTGATGCCGCGCAACAATCGGCCCAAGCGTCGCAGAGGATCTCGGCCGATGCCCGACAGAAATCGAGCCGCGATAGCTGCGCTTCCGCATCGCGCGGTGACGCGTCTGGCGCAGACTCCTTGGGCTCGCCTCCGCATGCGAGCAGCGTCAAGAGCACGATGAGAGGGGTGTAGTGTGTCTTCCGCATAGAGTGATGGTCCGGAACACGAGAGCCGATCGTCCTCACGATCAAAATAGCGAAACGCCCACCAGGCCTGCCAACACGGCCACCACGCCGAACGTGATTGGAACGACGGTGTACCCCGTCAGGTGGAGCGCCATCCCAGCACGCGTGCCCCAGCGCTCCTTCATAGGCTGAAGTTTCTTGAACATGTGGGGCCACTTGGCATGCGCCGCACCCGTGAAGATGCCGTAGGCGATGGCGATTGCTCCGATTCCGATCGTAGTAGCGTTCATGTTGGTTGCTCTCCCTTGTTCTCGTGGGGCCACGAGGCCGAATGCTCGTCTAGCGCGGAAGGATGACGGCTCTCGATCGCCTTGCGGAA
>CAYNOM010001286.1:0-1912 GCA_964398415.1 uncultured Polyangiales bacterium
GAAGGCCTGGGCGTTCGTCGGCAGAGCCGTGAGGACCGCGTCGCGCGCGACCTGTCCATGCGGATCGGCGAAGCCCAGGCGAAGCAGCACGCGCGAGCCGGCCGGGCGAGCGCGCACGCGCAACAGGGCGCGCGAGAGCGTGGTAGCCGTCACCGTCACGCCGAGCACACGCGCGTCGGGGGCCCTGTGTGCCGCGACCAGGGTGAGCTGCCGATAGACATCTTTCACGCGCGCGGCGTTGTCGACGCCATCGACGCATAGGTCGGGGTGGTCCCACACGCGTAGATCTGGAGAAGCGAGGGAAATGCGTACAGGAAAGCCGATGCGAGCTGCTTCGGATGCCGCGCGTGACGGACTCGCGCACAGCTCCTCGATCGGCATGGGAAGTCCGTAAGGCGCAAGCGCGGCCTTACTCGACGGGTCGGAGAGCAGGCGCCGCGGTCCGAACAACACCTCGTTGCTCGCAGCGCGCGCCGGGTTTGTCTGGTGCGTGGGGATCGGTGAAAGCGCGAGGGAGCGTTGCAGGGCTGCGAGGGCAGGGCCCACGTCGAGGGTGCTGCCGAGCGGCACCGGCGTTGCGCGCTCGCTCGCGCGAAAGCCGACCTTACCGCTCTCGATGGCGACGAGACGGCCTGGGCCGCGCTCGCTCGGTTCGACGAAGCGCTCGAGGCGAGCCCGGTCGGTGGGGCTCAGTTTGCGCGTGCTGATGCGAAACGCCTCGGGTGACAGTGTCAGCAGCCGGGCACACGAGAGGGCAGGCGCGAGATCTTGAACGCAGGGCAGACCCAGATCGAGTGCTAGTCCGTTCAGGTCGCGATCATCACGCGCGATCAGCGACACGACCAGTCGACCCCGCCGCTCGCCTGCGAGCTGAGCTGCTGCCACCAGATCGAGCGGCTCGGGCAGGCTCAGACACACGCAGATCGCCACCTCGGCCTGTGCCACCGCGCGCGCCGCAGCGTCGAGCGGTGCGCCCGTGAGCAGTGGCTCGAGCGATAGCCCGAGCGTCGCAGCTAGCGTGGCGACTTCGGACGCGAGCTCGGTGGTCTCGCAGTAGACGGGCCAAGGAGCAGTCATGGAGGGTTCTGTGCCTCAGCATAGACACCTACACCGGCGCACTGCGAGTTCCGTGCACGTCCGCTCTTCAGCGCAGGTTGCTCCTTTGTTTCCAGCGACGCCGAAGCCCTCTAAACTCTTGGCACTCTTGACCACGAACGAACGACGGTGATACCACCGGGGCCGGGGGAGATGCCGATATGCGGCTGAAGATCATCGCGGGAAACCTAGTCGCCGTGCTGCTTCTGGGGTTGGTGTCCTACTCGGTTGTGGGATCCGATCTCGAGAAGGAGATCGGAAACCGGGTCCGCGCGGACATCGTGAGTGAGCAGAAGCTCCTCGAACGATCGCTTCGTCTGTTGGGGCTCGACTTCGTGAGCCTGGTGAAGCAGCGCGCCACGGAAGCGGATGTCGGCCTGGTGTTCACGGCACTCGACGAGGAGGGGCGGCGCAATCGTGCATTCGAAGCCGCCGAGCGCGCTTCGGGGTGGCTTGGCGATCCGGCGCGCGGCGCGCGTGGGCGTCCAGACATCGTCGTGATCACCGACGACACGGGCAAGGTGCTCGCGCGCAACACCGATCGCAATCGCATGTACGGCATGAAGCTCGACACGAGCTTGCCCGCCGTGCGCGCGACCCTCAAGGATGGCGAGGCTCGCCACGACGTGTGGAAGAAGGACGACGAAGGTAAGCTGCTCGAGCTGGCGGTGGCGCCGATTCGCGGCGACGAGGGCACGATCGTCGGCTCGTTCGTGGTCGGCTACGACCTGTCGAACGGCCTGGCAAAGAGTGAGGGCGACGCCCTCGGTGGACGCGACGTCGCGTTCGTCGTCGACGACAAGGTCTACAGCTCTTC
>CAYNOM010001287.1:0-1911 GCA_964398415.1 uncultured Polyangiales bacterium
AGGAGCGCGAGCTTCGCCCAAGCGCAGGCGTGCAGATCGGCGCGCGGGTCATCGGTTGAACGAGATGAAGGAGATGAGCATGAGCGACGAGTGGGAGGTGACGCGGCTACGCGCGCACCCTGAAAATGTGGAGATATTTGGGCCGCCAGAGGAAACTGAGGAGTACGATTCCCTGATCGCCTCGATACGCAAGCACGGCATCATGGAGCCACTCGCGATCAAGACCGACGGCACTGTCCTCTCTGGCCACCTTCGGCTCGCGGCAGCGACGAAGCTGCGTCTCAAGACCGTCCCCGTTCGCGTGGTCCCGAACATGGCGACCTATCGATCCGAAGTAGAGTACATCATTCGCTGCAATACGGACCGAAGGCAGCTGACGAAGGGTCAGATCGGACTGGCGTTCAAGCGCTTGCGCGAGCTTCCAAAGGAAGAGGGCGGAACAAAGCTCAAGATGGGGCGCCCGGCGAAGGGCCAAGAAAAGTCGCGACCTGGGTCGCGACTTTCCCAGCGGGCCGACGCCAGCGCAGCGAAGGCACTCGGAGTGGGAGAGCGTGAAGCTCGCGCCCTTGAAACTGTGTTTGCCACCCCCGGGGTCCCTGCAGAGCTCAAGACAGCTGTAAACAAGGGGAGCGTCGCCCCAACGCCGGCCGCGAGGGCCGTGCGCACTGAGGCGAAGCGTCAAGGTGGCGAGATCAAGGACGCAAGCGTCCTGCAGGCCGTGGCGAACAAGCCCGCGCGCGTAAGGCCCGACGTGCCGACAGCCCATGAGGACCGCATGGCCCGTGAGGCCGCCGCTTTCGACCGTGACTTCCGAGCACTCTTCGAGGTGTACAAGACGCTGGACGGGATCCTTACGAGGCGTCCGCTCAAGACCGTGCTCGGGCCCACCGAGCATCATCAGTACGCGACGCTTGTTCGAGACACTTCCCTGCGCGCCTGGCGGGAGATCGAGTCCGTGCAGGGACCGAGCGATACCGGCAGACAGATGACCTTGGCAGTGCTGCCTGGGGGTAAATCATGAAGGCGACGATCGAACTAGAACGGATGAATGCCGCGCACGCAGACGACGTTGCGCGGCTCGCCGCGCATGGCGGGTATCGCAACGAGATCGTCGCGCGGCGATACATCGAGAAGGCACTCGCGCCCATCTGGCGTCCGGTTCTAAAGCTTGCCAACGATGGGCCGCTCGTCGACCAACTCCAATTCTCCCCGACGGTCACTCTCCTGTTACATCTCTTCGGGCGAGCAAACCTCCACCATGGCAGCAAGAGGGCCCGCATCCCGGTCATGCGGCACTGGCGCCCTGTCTACGACAAGCAGGCCGGGACACTGTTGTCGCCGCGTGCGATTGCCAAGAACGACATCGCAAAGATTATCGGAAAGCGACGGGGAGCTGTGGACGCCGCGGTCGGACACCTACGGGGCAAGCGGGAGAAATACCGGGCACTCTTCGACAAGCGCATAGCCTACCCGCTGTGGGTTGAGACTGGGATCGTTCTTGACCTCATGTTGGAGCCGAATCTCTCGTTCTCGTTTATGCTCGAAGACTACCTCCACGCGGGTCGCGTTGCTCTCGATGCGCGCCTGAACGATGCCGAGGTCATTCAGCGACAGCAAGCGTGGTGCGGTGAAGGCGCGCGCGACAAGGCGCCGGTGCAGGTGGTTCCGCATGCTGCAGCCAACGAAGCCAACGTGCAGCACGGGGCTGCGGCATGACCATCCACCGACAGGCTGACTCGAACATCGCCATCGATGCAACCCAGGCGGCAGATGCCGGAATTGAGGCCCGCGTCGCAGCCCTCTTCAAGGCTCACGTGATCGGCGACGCCGTGCAGCGCGCTACGGCGCTCGCATCAGGCGAGGATGGCGCGGGCCCATTCGCGACCGCGGGCGCCATCGCGCCGCCTTACG
>CAYNOM010001288.1:0-1909 GCA_964398415.1 uncultured Polyangiales bacterium
TGTAGCTGGCGAGGACTGCGTGGATGGTTTCTACGACGGTGGCTGTGCCCTGCTCGCGCTCTGCAACGAACCACTCTTCGAGAGGGTTCTGCGAGCGCATCGCTTCGTCGAGGCACTCGGCAAGCGATATTCGCTCGACGCGCTTGCCGCGCTGCGTGAGCCGAGTTTCGAGCAAGGTAACCTGCTTGCGCAACTCGAACTCCTCCTCCGCATCGTAACGGCAGAGGGCGTACGGCATGTCGTGGTACGGACCGATCTTCTCCCGCGGATCCGACAACTGGAGCACGGGTTCTAGATCGTTGTTGATGCGCTCCACAAGGTCGCTCATGCAACCATCCTCTCGACGTACTCGCGGGTGCTCGCGCAGGGCAGCGAGAGCTGCACGATGCTGCCTGCGACCTGGTATTCGAGCTTGCGGTACTGGTGGAGCCGCAGAAGCTCGTGCTCGATGTCAGCGGGGCGCATGAGAAATAGTCGCCACTCGCGCGAAGCGACGAGCTTCGATGGGCTCAGCTTCTCGTCGCGCATCGCGTGCAGCAGATAGAGGAAGCTCCTCTCCGGCAGGTGGAATGACCCGAACTCCTTGGCGCTCGAACCGCGCAGGAAGCCGAAGTCGACGGCCATCTTGAGCAGGCCGGCTGCCACGCGTTTGGTGGTCTGCTCGGACCACGCGTGCTCGGTGGTGCCGCCGCGCTTGCCGATGTCGCCCAGGTACGCCTCCACGTCCTCGGTGTGGACGCGGAACGCGCCGCTTTCGAACGCGCTGAAGAGCCAGCTCTCGAGGAAGTCGCGCACGAGGAACTCGTCGCGCGTCATGTGCCAGAGGAGCAGCGGCTTCCACTCTTCCATGGGCAGGCCGTGCTTGGCGAGCGCGACGAGGGGGCGGTCGCGACCGTCAGGATCGAAGCGACGATTCAGCACCTTGGCGACGTCGCGAAGCCACGTAACGCTCTTCGCGCCAATGAAGTTCTCCTCACGCACGCGGTCGAGGTTCTCGCGCTTCGAACGCTCGAAATCCCACGCCGCGAACACGGCGTAGGTCTCGTCGATCATCGCGCCCTTCACGACGGTAAAGGACGAGGCGACGTTCGCGCGCGAGCCAGCCTTCATGCTCCGCCCGTCCTCGCGTACGGGACCGCGAGCTGCGCAGGTTCGCCGCGAGCGAAGCCGAGCGCCAGGAGCGCGACGTCAGCGTCGGTGCCGGAGAAGATTCGTGGCAGTGGCACCGCGCGGCCTTCTGACGAGCGCTTCAACTTGGTGTAGGCCTCGACGTCGCGGGCCTCGACGAGCTCGAATGAGCGCAGGATCTCGGCGAGGTCCGTTCCGGACAGCGTCTCCAGCTTCTCGAAGAAGGCGGTCCACTCGTTCGCGTGATCGATCCAGTGCTCCCAGCGGGCGTCGAAGGCCTCCTCGACGGACTCGGGCAGGCGCCAAAGGGTCACGCAGCCCGGGGGCTCGAAGACCTCGGCGCAACGGTGGGCAGCGACAGCGAACAGGGAGCGCGCCTGCGCGAAGCGGTGCGTGCGCGGGAAGCCACGCCGAAGAGCAGCCGCGCCGAGGCGCCCGAGCTGGCCCTTGGTGTTCCACCACTTGGCGAGGTCCATCTCGCCGAAGCGGCCGACGAGCGCTCGCAGCTTGAGCAAGCGATCCAAGTCGACGGCAACGTCAGCACTCATCGTCGGCGTCACTCCTTTTTCTTGAGTCATTTTTGGCGGTTAGACGCGGCAGCATAGCCGTGCCGGTGTACCCTCATCAACCCCTCGTGTGAGCCACACCCCGAGCCGCAGCACCCACCCATCCATCTCCTCTGTCGTCTGCGGCCGTGCGCCTCCGAACGCGCGCCTTGGATGAATCGTCGACCCACGCAACGAATGACGCCACAAGCCCCCCTTTTGGCTATTGGATTGTA
>CAYNOM010001289.1:0-1907 GCA_964398415.1 uncultured Polyangiales bacterium
ACGACTGCATTGTGCCGCAGATCGAGGCTCGTTCGAAAGCGACGGTTGTGCTCGAATAGAGCTCAGCGCGCGCCACGGCCCAGGAGCACGACCGGCAGGGTCTTGAGTAGGATGGTGAGGTCGAGGCCGAGGCTCCATTCGTCGATGTACTTGAGATCGAGCAGCATCCACTCGTCGAACGTCAGATCGCTGCGTCCGCTGATTTGCCACAGGCAGGTGATGCCTGGCTTCATGGCGAGGCGCCGGCGCTGAAAGCCGCGAATCTGCTCCTGCTCGGCGAGGGGCAGGGGGCGCGGCCCCACGAGGGTCATGGTTCCGAGGAGCACGTTGAAGAGCTGTGGCAGCTCGTCGATGCTCGTCTTACGGATGAAGCGACCGAGCTTGGTGATGCGAGGGTCGTCTTTGAGCTTGAACGTCGGGCCCTGCATCTCGTTCAGGGCTTCGAGCTCGGCCCTGTGCTGCTCGGCGCTCGCGACCATGCTGCGAAACTTCAGCATGCGAAAGGGCCGTCCGTATAGGCCCGCACGTTGCTGGATGAAGAGCACGGGCCGGCCCATGGTGATCAGGATACTCAGCGCCGTCGCGAGCAGGATCGGTGAGGCGAGAATGAGCAACGCGGCTGCCAGCAGAGGATCGAGACCGTATTTGACCGCGAGCGGTGCGCTGCGCTCGACGGGTTCGTCGAAGGTGACGAACGGGTGTGGTCCCACCGTCGTGACGCGGGGGGCAACCCGTGAGAGCTGCACGAGGTCGACCGCAACACTCGCCGCTACCCCGAGCGATTCGCAGGTCGACAGCTCGGTCGCGACGGCGTCCGGACGGTTGTAGGGCGGGAAGAACAACACGTGATCGACGGGCGTCTCGTGCAGCACCTGAGCCAGCGCGGTCCGCGGGCCGAGCCAGGGCAGCCCACCCGGCATGATGCTCGTGCCCGTGGCCTCGGGCGGTTGAGCGTCGTGCACGTAGCCGACGAGCTTCGGAGGGAGCTCCTGGCCGATGATCTCGCGTACGAAGTCGCGCATGCGCGATGTCGGCGCACCGACGAGGACGAAGCGCTCTTGGTTGTAGCCGTGCCGATGCTGAAAGCGCGCCCAAGCACCAAGAATGCGCCGCATCGCAAACATGAGCGTGAACGACGCTGCCAGAAAGAGCAGCACCAGGCTGCGATTGACGACGGACTGGGTCAGAAACTGCAACAGGGAGAGGCCGATCAGGCCCGCGCCGTGAAGCTTGAGCAGACCCGAAACGAGCTCGGCGATGGTGTACACCTTCTCGAGCGAGCGGTGCAGATCGAAGATGAACACCAGAGCGAGCCACAGCGGAAGCGCCAGGTAGGCGAGGAGCGCGTACTCGTGGAAGGGGACCGTCTCGCGGATGCTCGGGAAAAATGTCCGCAACCAAGGTTGCAGGGTCACCGCGACAAGCATGGCGGACACGACGGACATCGCGTCCAACGCGACGTGCAAGTGCCGAAGAAAGTAAGCACGATCTGGGCGCAGCGCTGCCAACGAGCCTGCATAATAGACGACCGTGCGCCGAGATCGCGAGCAATCACGCATTGCATTGGAGCGTTCACCAGCGAACCTGGCCGGCTCCGCAGGCTGGGTTAACGTGCTTGGTGTGTCCGTGGGAGCGTGGCAGGGCGACGCGCTCATGCGTACCGCGCTCGGGGCGGCGCAGCTGCGCGAGGGGCTAACCATCATGTACGCCAACGTGCACGTTCTCAATACCGCCTATGAGAATTGTGAGCTCCGTGCAGCGCTGGGTGGTGCGGACGTGATCTATTGCGACGGATCGGGTGTCCGGCTCGGGGCTCGGGTCCTCGGACGAGAATTGCCCCCACGATTGACAGGAGCGGACTGGATCGAGGACTTCTGTCACGCTGCGAGTCGAGCGGGAACGAGAAT
>CAYNOM010001290.1:0-1906 GCA_964398415.1 uncultured Polyangiales bacterium
TGAGCTTGGGCGCGATGTCCCCGGCGAGCACGACCACGTCGACGTCGAGCTCCGGCGGCTCGAAAGGCGCGTACTCGAGGTGCAGGTCGGAGTAGAGCGCGATGCGCACCGCTGGAGCTTGTCAGCGAACGGGAGCCCCGACCAGGCGTACGGGGTGCACGAGGCAGCCGGCAAGTCCACCGCCGTCGCGCAGCGATCACCCCCGCGGTGACACGGACAACACCTGCCCGGCGACAAAGGTCGTGTCTTCGAGGCGACCGACCTCGCTCTCGGCATCGAACTCTCGAAGCTCACCATGGAGTGCGCGGCCACTCTTCAGCTTCAACGTCACGCGGTCGCCGACCCGCTCCTCCAAGGCTCGGACGACGCGACGATGGCGTCGCTGTTCGACCGGCTGAGCACGCAGGATGACGACCTCGCCAACCTCCAGGGCCGTACACGCCTCCGGATCGTCCGGATCTACTTCTCGCTCGACGAGCTCGTAGCAGTCGCCAGACCAGAAGCGCATGAGCGCAAGCCAGTCCACGGATGCCTGTTCCATGACGGCGCGCGCGACCGAGTAGAGCGCGTCCCAATCATCAAAGCCGCACAGGCAGTAGCCCGGACCGCTGCCGACGAGGAATGTGCCCTTTGAGCCCCCGAACCGGTGCACGAAATCCTCCTGCAGCTCGCCGCCCTCGCTGAACGTGAGCCCGCGCACCGGCTCGGACGCAGACGCCCGGCCGGGCACGAACATGTTGAGCATCTCGCACATCAGTCAGGAAGTTTAGCGCAGTGGACCGCAAGCCACGCCGGGGATCACGCCTTGAACGTGAGCAGCGGCCTCATCCGCGCCACCGGGCGCACTATCCCGACGTCCGCCTGCACACGCACGACCGGGTCGATCGCCTTGTACGCCGCCGGCGCCTCCTCGATCATGCGCTCCTCCTGCAGCGTGATGCACTCCACGCCGGCGAGGCCGATCTCCTCCCCGCGCTCGGCGCCCTTGCGCATGTCACCGCGCGTGCGTGCTCGCCCAGCCCCGTGCGATGCCGAGCAGAGAAACTCGGCGTTCCCAAGGCCCACCATCAGGTACGACGATTGGCCCATGGAGCCAGGAGTGAGCACGGGTTGCCCCGCGTGCGCGGGAGTTGCGCCCTTCCTGTGCACGTAGACCTCACCTTCACGCGTGATGGTGTTGTGAGGCACGTCGAAGACGAGCGGCATCTCGAGCTCGCGCCCGAACACCTGCCGCGTCCTGTCGCGCACCATCTCGGCGAGCAGCAGACGGTTCACGTTGGCGTAGTTCGCCGCGGTGCGCAGGGCCGTGACGTACTGCGAGGCATCGTCGCCGTGCAGCGCGAAGATGCCGCTCGTAGGATGAGCGACACCCGCGGGCCAACGCTCACGTGCGCGCTCCATCCACTCGCCGCCGATAAACCCGCCGACGCGTCGCGAGCCTGAGTGGATCATGATCGCGATCTGCTCGCGGCGAACGCCCCACGCGAAGGCACAGGAGCCATCGAGGATCTCCTCGACTACTTGGACCTCGACGAAATGGTTGCCGCCACCCATCGTGCCCATGCAGCTGTCACGCACGACGTCGCGGTCGTCCGGCAGCAGATCCTGTGGCGCGTAGTCGGCGTCCCCATCGTCGCTGCCGAATCCGAAGCTTCGATCGAGCTCACGCTCGATCTGGTCGAGACTTGCACGGCCGAGGAGCCCGAGGGGGTGTCTGCGCGTCGCCTCGAGCCAACCAAGCGCGCCGGCGTCGAACATCGCGCGCACGGCGTCGACGCGCATGGGAAGATCACGCGTGCCGAGCAACAGGTCTCCCTTCATGAGGCGCACCCACTCCTCCTTGCGCGACAAGAACGCCGTGACGTCCATGTCGACGACGTGCATACGCATGCCGCACTGGATGTCG
>CAYNOM010001291.1:0-1906 GCA_964398415.1 uncultured Polyangiales bacterium
AGTGACTCGGTCTCGTGGACGGTGCGACGTCGCCACGGTGGGTCGCGTCGGTCCGGGGAATACCAAGCGTGCGCCAGCTTCCAAGGCTGGTCTGGCGTGAGCGGAGCGCCGCGCGGTAGGTTCCACGAGCTGCACCAGCGGTCAATGTGCTCTTCCGACCGGAAGAGGAGCATCGTCTTTCAGTTGTAAACGATGTCTTGCCACCACTGGTGGGCCGGAATGGCGAAGTGAACAAGACCAGCGACCGGTGCGAGCACCTCGTCTCGGATTTCGAGCTGCATGGACTCCCCGCAGCAGCCACAAGAGCAGTCGACGCGCCCGTCGCTCTTCAGCATCGCGGGGATTCCAAGAGCATCCCAGATGCAATTGCCATAGTAGAGGCGATCGTTGGCGTAGACAGCAAAGGGCGTCGGCACGGCAGAGAACGGGTTGGCCATCAGCACTTCTCGGCTATCGCGCTGGAGCACCAAAGCCTTGCCAGCCGCCAAGCGTTCAAGTGACTCGTGCACGGTACTCGGTGTGAGCTCGAGCTTCCGCGAGAGTTCGTGAACGCTCGGCGGGATTCCCACGGTCATCGTCAGGTCATAGACCGCGGCACGTACTCTGAAGTCTTGGTCTTCGACGGTGCTGATCATTGACTGTCCTTTCTCCCGACGCCTAACGGACTATGAGTTCAGCGGCGACACCCGGCCGGGCTGCTGAGCGGAGCCACAGTGGTCGACGCCAGACGCGCGGTCGGTGGAGAGCTCACCCGGGTGGCGCCCGCTGCAACGAGGGGTTAGGCGGCAGCGCGCGCAACGTTGAAACCGGCTGGCCCCTGGTGCGTAGTGGGGCAAGAGCGAAAGGGGGCGACATGACAAGACGTACGATGGCAGTTGGCCTTCTCACGGGTCTGCTGCTGAACATCGTGGGATGGCTAGGCAACCAACTCGTGCTAGGTAGATTGTGGCGGACCGCGATCTCAACAGTTGCGCCGTTGCGCGAGAGAAGCTGGGTGAACGAGGTGGTCAGCCTTGTGCCGGACTTTGTGTACGGAGTGGCACTGGCGTGGTTGTTTGTGGTCTTGGTCGGAGCTGGGCGCGGACGCGCAACGGCGGCTGCCCAAGCGGCGATGACCACGTATCTAGGAATCTGGAACTCAGGCTTGCTTCCCGGCCAACTCGCGGCGGCCACCACAATTCTAGCTTTCGTTACCTTCATCCCGGGCGCATGGCTTGTCTGGAAGACGATGCCATGAATCCCGCGCCGGTCCGACTGCCGCCTAACGGATCCTGAGCTCACCGGCGCGCCCCACGATGTTAGCCGAGCGAATGCGAGCCGCGGCGCAAGGGGCGCGTCCGGTGCAGCGAATGGTTAGGCGACGAAGCACTAGATGGGATCGTGAAAGCCATAGACAGCTTCCTCCTCGCCGCCAGCTCCAAACACCGCCAAGCCTCGAGTGTGGGCGACGCACTTACCCTCAGCATCGAGGACTACGCCGTGGCCCATGCTGCCAAACCGAATGTGAGTTTGCGTCTCTTCAGCCTTCCTGAGCAGCTCCAGGGCATCTGCGTGAGTCTTTCGCGAGACCGTTCCTGATGACCAGGTGCGCCGCCAGAAGGGTTCTGGCTTGAAGGCAACGTGAACGGTTAGAACCTCGCAGCCGCCAAGCGACGCTTCAACTGACTCAGCTGCGCGTAACACGAGAGTTGCGGCGCCCTTCTTGCCCGGCGAGAATTTCTCAACACGAAACTTCCAGTCGTCTCCGCCGGCGCTCGCGGAGGAAGCAAGAAAGACTGAAAGGACAGCGACCGAGATCCATTTCATTTGTCGTCGCCTAACGGATCCTGAGTTCACCGGCGCGCCCCACCACCGCCGCCCACGCGCTGAGCGGCAAGGGGCGCGTCCGGTGCAACGAATGGTTAGC
>CAYNOM010001292.1:0-1905 GCA_964398415.1 uncultured Polyangiales bacterium
TCGGCGGCGGCCCGGGCATGGTGCTCAAGCCCGAGCCGATCTTCCGGGCGGTGGAGCACCTGCGGGAGACCCGCGGCGCACCCGACGCGGTGCTGCTGCCCTCGCCGCAGGGGCGCCGCTTCACGCAGGCGGTGGCCGAGGAGTACAGCCGGCTGGCGCACCTGGTGTTGCTCTGCGGGCGGTACGAGGGAGTGGACGAGCGGGTGAGCGCGACCCTGGTGACCGAGGAGGTCTCCATCGGCGATTTCGTCGTCTCGGGCGGGGAACTCCCCGCCATGATGCTGATGGACGCGGTCGTGCGGCTGCTTCCCGGAGCACTGAACGACCCGCGCTCCGCTCTCGAGGACTCGTTCGCCAACGGTCTGCTCGACTGCCCGCACTACACGCGGCCCGAGGTCTTCGATGGCATGCCGGTGCCGGAGGTGCTCCTGTCGGGCGATCACGGCCAGATCGCGCGCTTTCGCCGGGCCCAGTCGCTGTTCCGCACGCGCGCGCGCAGGCCCGATCTCTACCAGAAGCTCACGCTCAGCGCAGACGATCGCAAGCTGCTCGGCGAGCTCGAGGCCAAGCAAGGGGCGCCTGCACGCGCGCCCGTGTACGTGGGGCTCGTGCACCATCCGGTGCGCGATCGCGAGGGCAAGATCGTCACCACCTCCGTGACCAATCTCGACGTGCACGACATCTCCCGGGCGAGCCGAACCTTCGGCCTTGCGGGGTACTACGTGATCACGCCGATCGACGCCCAGCGCGAGCTGGTCGGCACGATCCTGGAGCACTGGTGTCGTGGCTCGGGGCGTAAGCGCGTTCCCGAGCGCGGGGAGGCCCTCTCCCTGTGCAGCACCATTACCTCCATCGAGGAGGCCAAGGCGGCCATCGAACGCGCCCATGGCGAGACGCCGCGCGTGGTGATCACGGCCGCCCGCTTGCCTTCCGGCGCTTCTGCGACGCCCTACGCGAGCGTGCGCGACGACATGCGTAGGGGCTCGAGGCCGTGGCTTCTGCTCTTTGGGACAGGACACGGTCTGGCCAGCGAGGTGCTCGAGTCGGCCGATGTGGCGCTTCCGCCCATCCGTCCGGGCACCTACAACCACCTCTCGGTGCGCGCCGCCTGCGCCATCATCCTCGACCGTCTGTTCAGTGATGAGGGGGCATGAGGCCCCACTCGCAAGCGTCGACCCGCGACAAGGCCCCACGGGTCGGCCCCCACCACCCCGCGTTTGACGACACCTTGGGCATGTGTCAAATACGCGGCCCGTTTCGGAGATTTCGCCATGGCTAGCACCATCCCGCAGATCCGCGCCATCGAGCAGGCCCAGACCCGCCAGCTCCCCGACTTCCGCGTCGGCGACACCATCAAGGTCCACTATCGCATCAGCGAAGGTGAGAAGGACCGCACGCAGGTCTTCCAGGGCACGGTGATCCGCAAGAGCCGCGGTGGCATCGGCGCCACGTTCTGCGTGCGCAAGACGTCCTACGGCGTCGGCGTCGAGCGCATCTTCCCCGTGAACTCGCCTCGTATCGAGAAGATCGAGGTCGGCTTCCGCGGTCGTGTGCGCCAGGCCCGCCTGTTCTACATGCGTCAGCTCGAGGGCAAGAAGGCCCGCCTCAAGGAGAGCGGCCGCAAGAAGCTCGAGCGCACCGAGATCATCGAAGCCCCCGGCGAAGCCAAGGCCTGAGAACGGCCGGTCTCGAGCCGGCCCCCCGCCTCGCGAAGTTCCCATCCCGAATGGACGCAGAAGCGCCCTCTGGACGGGAACCTGAAGTGGCTACAGCGTCGGGTTGAAGGGCGGGCTGCCTGTCGAAGGCGTTTCGTAGCTGCGCTCGGTTCCGTCGCGCAGACGCAGCTTCCAAGTCGTCTTGTGCTTGATGGCGCGCCCCTTGAGCTTGACGCCGCGCACGATCACC
>CAYNOM010001293.1:0-1902 GCA_964398415.1 uncultured Polyangiales bacterium
CACCCCCCACATCAACGAGAGCGACGAGATCCGCCTCGAAATCGAAGAGGAGATCTCTGACGTAGGCGCGCCGGTGCCCGGCAATGTCGGCGCGGTGCCGATCAATCGCCGCACGGCCAAGACCCAGGTCGTGGTGCGCGATCAGCAGACGGTGGTGATCGGCGGCCTGGTGCGCGATCTCATCACGCGCGAACAGCGGAAGGTACCGCTGCTGGGCGATATTCCCGTGATCGGCACGTTGTTCCGCCGCACCACAACCACCAAGTCGAAGCAGAACCTCTTGCTGTTTTTGACGCCCTACGTCGTGCGCACCCAGTCAGATCTACGCACCATCTACGAGCGCAAGCTGCGCGAGCGTCAGGAGTTTCTCGATCGCTATTTCGTGTTTGGCACGCACGAGTACCGCCCCTCCGTCGACTACTCGCGCACGCGGGGCCTCGTGGGCGAGATCATGCACCAGATGGCCAGCGTCGACATCGACCGGACCCTGGCCAAGGAGCTGCTCGAGAAGCCGGCACCCGACCACATTCCGCGGCCCGCCATCGGCTCCATGGGCCCTGCCTCCGCGAACATCGAAGGCGGAGACACGGTCGTCGAAGATGGCGAGACGGTGATGCCTGAGGGCGAGCCACCGCCCGACTTCGTGCAGCCCGAACCCGAACCCGAGCCCCAGCCGGAGCCCTGAGATGGAGCACAGCTACCTCGGGGAGATTCTGGTTCGACGCGGCGTGGTCGCGGCCGACCGCGTCGAGGACGCGATGCGCATCGCGGACGAAAAGGGCGCATCGCTGATGGACGTGCTGCTCGCACAGCGCGCCGTCGACGAGGCCGAGCTCGCGCGCACGCTGGCCGATGAGGTCGGGCTGCCCTTCATCTCCGAGATCAAGGCCGACCAGGTGCCCGGTGACCTGGTGGAGCGCACGCCGATCAACTTCGCGCGCCAACACGGCGTATTGCCCATCGGACGCGACGGCGAGCGCGTGGTGGTCGCCGTATCGAACCCGCTCGACTCCGAGCCCCTCGACGACCTGCGCGCGCTGCTCGGGGTGCCCGTGACGGCCGTCGCCGCGCCCCACGAGGCGATCGAAAACGCGATCAACCGCGTCTATGAGCGCAAGGACGAGAACGCCCTCGCAGACGGGCAGTCGCAGCAAGAAGAAGAGGAGCTGCAAGATCTGATCGACATGACCGACGAGGCGCCGGTCATCCGTTGGGTCAACAACCTCTTCTACAACGCGGTTCGCGATCGCGCCTCTGACATCCACATCGAGCCCACCGACAAGGAAGTGGTGGTTCGAAACCGCATCGACGGCGAGCTGTATCCGGTCAAGCACGCGCACCGCGGCTTCCTTCCCTCCATCGTCAGCCGCGTGAAGATCGAAGCCGGCCTCAACATCGCCGAGAAGCGTCTGCCCCAGGACGGGCGCATCACGAAGAAGATCCAGGGCAAGCTGATCGACGTCCGCGTATCGACGATCCCCACGGCCAAGGGCGAGCGCATCGTGATGCGTCTGCTCGACAAGGAGAACATCCTCTTAGACCTCACCGACCTCGGCTTCGATCGTGACCAGCTCTCCACGATGGAGCACATGATCACGCGGCCAAACGGCATCATCCTGGTCACGGGCCCCACCGGCTCGGGCAAGACCACGACGCTGTACGCGTGTCTCAACAAGGTCAATCGGCCCGAGGTCAACATCCTCACCGTCGAAGACCCGGTCGAGTACGAGCTCAAGGGCATAGGTCAGATGCAGATCCAGCCCAAGATCGGCCTCACCTTCGCCTCCGGCCTGCGCGCCTTCCTGCGCCAGGATCCCGACATCATCATGGTCGGTGAGATCCGCGATCACGAGACGGCCGAGATCGCAATTCACGCCTCGCTCACGGGCCACCTCGTGCTGA
>CAYNOM010001294.1:0-1900 GCA_964398415.1 uncultured Polyangiales bacterium
CATGTTCGATTCGCCGCGTGAGTTGCGCGAGATTGTGCAGCGACTCGTTGCCGGCGAAGTCGATACAGCGCGTCTCCGCAGACGGGCGCACGAGCTGTCGGCCGGGAACACCTACACGGATAGGGCGAAGCGGGTGCTGGAAGCGTTGCAGGGCGCCTGATCCGGCCTCGCGAGCAGTGGATGAGCGGGCGAGCGGAGGCGCGTTCAAGTGGGTCGCGGGTAGGTTTGCCATGTTTCCGTGCGCGCGCTAAGTTGCCGGCCGGGGAGGCGCCTTCTGCGATGAATATTACGCTGTCGGTGAACGGGCGTTTCCACGCGTTCGACGTAGCGCACGAGCTGCACCGCCGCGGTCTTCTGCACACTCTCATTACTAGTTACCCGAAGCGGCACACGCGGCGATGGAGCATTCCCGATGACCGGACCGTTGCCCTGCCGTTGATCGAGGTCGCCAAGCGTGTGATCGAGCGCGCGTTCGGCGGGCCTGCCGAGCTGCTCGCTGCACCGTTCGATGCGCTCGCATCGCGTCTCATCCCTCGTGATTCTCACGTGGTCGAGACGTGGTCAGGATCCAGCCTGTGGACGATAGAGCGAGCGCGTAGCCTGGGCATTCCGTCTGTACTCAAGCGTTCGTCCGCGCATATCACCGTGCAAAGTGAGCTGCTCGTCGAGGAGTACGCTCGTTGGGGGGCATCTGGGACTCCCGTGCCTTCGTTCATTATCGAGCGTGAGCTCGCGGAATACGAATCGGCCGACTACATCCTGGCCTCGAGTAGTTACATCGCGCGGACGTTGCTGGAGCGTGGCGTGCCTCGTGCGAAGGTTCTGACCATTCCGCTAGCGGTCGATACGCGCCAGTTCGCTCCTGCACCGATGTCGCACGAGGGTTTTCGGGTGGTGTTCTGTGGCTCGGCGACGCTCCAGAAGGGCATTCCCTACCTGTTGCAGGCCATGAAGAGGCTTGCAGGCCGGGGCGTCGAGCTGTGGTTTGTTGGTAGCGTCAGTCCCGAGGTCAGAGGGCTTTTCGATCAGTTCGGCGGTCCCTGGATTCGCGAACTCGGACGAGTTGCGCACCACGAGCTGCCCAGCCTGTACGGCCAGTGCGACGTCTTGTGTCTGCCGTCGATCCAAGAGGGGTTCGGCACCGTGGTTGCCCAGGCAATGGCGTGCGGCTTACCGGTCATCGTATCGGAGAACGTTGGGGCGGCGGATCTCGTGGACGCTGAGGTGGGGACCATCGTTCCGATCCGTGACGTCGATGCGCTGGAGAGGTCCATTCAGAGGCTGCTCGAGGACCGCGAGACGTGTCGAGCGATGGGACGCGCCGCGGAGCGTCGCGTGAGGAGAGGGTCGTCCTGGAGCGACTACGTGGACCGCCTCGTCGAAGTCTACGCCACTCGAGTGCTCGGTCGCGCGGACGAAACACCTGCTGAGCTACCAGTTCACGACCGAGCCGCTGGAGGAGAATAGGATGCTACAAGGGGCCGTAGCGGACGAAGCGGAGGTGCATGACGGTTCGACATGGTTCGAGCGCGAACTCGTCTGCCCCGTCGATCGCGAGCCGCTGAACCTCGACGGCCAGGAGCTATCCTGTCCAGCGGGGCACCGGTACCCCGTGGTAGACGGGGTGCCTGTCATGCTCGCGAGGCAGGCTGAGCAGACCCTGTGGGTGGCGGGTGCGTCGAGGGAAGCGGCCGAGCGCTCCGCGTCCAGCACCGGAGTCGACAACGGCGTACGGTTCTTCGAGGAGACGCTAGGCATTTCTGACGATCAACGCGCATTGCTGCGAGATCTGGCTCGGCGTCGGGGGCCCGTCGACCCGGTGGTGGCGGTCATGGTCGCGGCGACGAATGGGATCCTGTATCAAGACCTTGTTGGAGCCCTCCGGGAGTACCCGATTCCT
>CAYNOM010001295.1:0-1896 GCA_964398415.1 uncultured Polyangiales bacterium
AGTGCAGCGGGCCACTTCGGACTGTACCCGTCCGCGACGAAAAAGCGGGGAGGATCGGCGAACAGGTTTCCGTAGTACACGCCTTCCAGGTACGGGTAGTTGTTGGGGTCGTAGCTACTGCCAAGCACTGACTGCGGACCGGACAGCAAGATGGGTACGTTTGCGCCCGAGCGATTCGAGTGTGCGAGCAAGCAGGCACTGACCTTTTCTTCACAATCGGTACCGCAGATGCCGTCGGGGTTCGTCGCGTCACCCAACCACTCCGGCGCAAGTCCGATCGAGCCTCTCATGCTGACGAGGTTGCCGGCGTAGTCCTTGACGCGAACTTCTTGGCTCGACGTGAGCGCACACTTGACGATGTACGAGGCCAGCTGCTTACCGTTGTCAGTGCTCATGAGGCCACCGCTCACGTTCAGAAGACCGTCGGGTTCGCCCGTGCAGCTGGATCCGGGCACCTTGCTGCCGTCGCAGTTGACGGCCAGTCCATTCATGACTCTCAGGCCATTGCGTGTCGCCAAACCATTGATGGAAAGCAAGCCGTTGACGCTTCTGAGACCGTTGAGGGTCGTCAGGCCATTCAGGGTACGCAGGCCGTTGACGCTGGTCAGTCCGTTAAGGGTCCTGAGTCCATTCTCGCTGAGCGTCTTCTCGTATCTCGTCGTGTCGAGCTCAACCTCTGCCTCAACGCCGAGCTCCGCGAGCTCTTCGTCGGACAGCTCCGCACATGCGCCCCACAGAGCGGCCGTTACCGCGAGCTCGCCTACACGTATCCACATCCGCATATACATGTGTTGCCTGCCTTACTGCGCCGAGAGATTTTCGCTGCCCTGTTGAGTGCGGCGCCGAGACGCTTCGGTTGAAAAATTGAGGCGCCTCGGTGAAAGAGGAGGCGGCAGCTCCTCGGACCCGCGTGCTGGCTATCCATTCCGAGCCCATGTCGAATAGACGGAACGCACAGGCCCCGATGGGCGCTTATCCAAGCGCCTCGGGGCCTTGTGCGTCTTCGTCAGGGGAAGCTCGGGTTAGTGGAACAGCATCGCGGCCGGCACCTCGATCAGCGTGCCGCCGGCAGGCCGATAGCTGAGCCGCAGGTTTTCGCCGCCTGTCCGCTCGAAGTACTCCACGCGCACGTCGTGAAAGCCCTGGGAGAGCGTGGTGGTGCCGGTCACCGTGACAGAGGCATGAATGCCATCGTTCCTGATGACCTCCCTCCCATCGATGAGGAGCCGCGAGCCGTCATCCGAGCCGAGCGCGAACTCGTAGGTGCCTGCAGAGCCGATCTGCAGCTTGCCCGTAAAGACGAGACCGAAGTTGTTCGTGCCGGCGTACGAGCCGACTCCGACCACGCTCGCCACGGCCTCGGCGTCGGGGGTGAGCTGGGTGAAGTTGGGCAGCACGCTCCAGCTGCCCGTGTAGTGAGCGCGCTTCAGGCCCGGTTGCAGGGCGCCGCATTGGAACTCGACGGCCAGCCGCTTCTTGGTGCCGACGCAGGGGTCACCAAACTGGGTGTTATGGGCTGGAACTGCACACGAAGACTTGCCGACGCAGGCCGCCTCGACGACGCTGCGCGAGGTTAGTGCGTTGCAGCTACTCACCGCGAACGATCCGCAGGCCCCCGTTGAGGTGCCGTAGCTCGCGAAGGTGATGCTCGAGATCGTCTGTCCAGCTGGGCATGCGAGCTGTGCGGTCGATCCCTCGATCGCCTGCACACACTGCGACACGGTGCTGCCGCCACAGCCCCCCTCTGCGGTACCACAGCCGCAGGTTCCTGGGTCACCCTTCTTGGCATCGTTGGGGCAGCGGTCCTTGCAGTCTGCCGTGCCGTCGCCGTCGCTGTCGGTGTCCACCACGCCGCAGCCGCATTGGCCGGGCTCAGTCTTGCTGGGATCGCTCGGA
>CAYNOM010001296.1:0-1894 GCA_964398415.1 uncultured Polyangiales bacterium
AGAATGACGATACGTCGTCGAGGAGTGTTACTCATGCACAGACATCGCTCAGTCCGTTCCCTGGTAGCTATTCTGCTCCTGGGTCTGGTCTCCGGTATGAATTCAAGGGGTGCGGCTCCTTTGGAACGACGGTCATTTGACGAGCCTGAGACGGGGCTTGGAGCCGCGTAGGACAAGGTCGGGAGGCTTCTCGTCGATGTACTTGGAGGCATGATTGCGGTGGTACTCATGGTCCGTGTGGAAGCCCCAGTAGTCCTCGAAGTCGCGACTTTGGACGAGTGCCCGCAGCTTGAGGACAGCCTCTGCGCCGTCGAGGCTCCACCGCGCACCCGTGACGTCGAGACGGTCGTTGATGAGGGTGCGGCAGGCGCCTTCGATGACCCCCGTGGCGATGGGCGTCCCCGCTTGTAGGCACAGGTCGTAGTGCATGAGGTTGCGCCGCTTGAGGAAGTAGTTCGCGGCCTTGTCGATGGGCTTGCGCTGCTTGGGGGACAAGCCTCGCTTGGTCGCGCTGCGTCGCATGCCAGCAGCCACATCGCTGGCGTGGCCGTTCAGGATGCGCTCAAAGCGCTCCAACACCCACCGTTCGAGCTCGGGGGTGCCTTCGGGGCAGAGCTGGTGGCCCGCAGACCACAGGTACTGCAACGCGTGGATGGCATCGAGGACCATGCTGACCTGGACGCCTCGCGTGCGGACTTCGCGCTTGATGGCCGCCTCGAGTTTGAGGTCACCGTCGAGGAGGACGAGCCAGGGGCGCTCGTGCTTGGGGTCCATGCGTTCCGCCTCGTCGAACATCTCCTTGGCGACCGTTGCCAGGGAGCGCTTGAGGCTGGCCCAGACACGCTTGTTCTGAGGCCGCGGCCGCTTGACCGGCTCGGGCGGCTTGATGTGCCGAAGCCCGGCGATGACGCTCGCAGCGTCGCGCACATCGGGTTCGATGAAGTAGACCGCTGCGACAGTCGCCATACGCTTGCGAGCATGCGGCTCTCCGCGAGTGAATCGCGTCTCGAGCTTGCGACCGGCCTCGGCCTTCTTCTGGGTGGCGGGCAACAGGTCTTCGCGCCGTACGACGACGCCCTTCTGATCGACGCTCATCACGAGGAAGGCCTTGTCAGACGGAGGAGCGGCGTCGGCGCGCTCGGCATAGAAGGCCTCGAAGTCTTTCGCCGCGCCACGCACCAACTGCTCCGCTTGGCGCTTGGGCACCTCGACCCCGGTGGCTTCGGCGACGAAGTCTACCGCCTTATCGAACGAGACCTGGGCCGCCTGCAGCACCAACAGACGCTGGAGTTCGTGCGAGTACTTCCCAGGAGGAAGCTGCAGCTCGGCATCGGCCGGATGTCGTCCCTCCACGCCGCGCCCCTCGTAGCGTGCCCGAGGCACACGAACCTCGCCCACCGTCGTCGCAAGCTCGCGCGACGTGTCCTGCCGAAGCTGCGTGCGTTCCACGCTATCCTCGCCAATCACCGGTCCGACGGCCCGAGCCTCGCCGCGTGCGTCGAAATGTCCCTGCAGCAGCAGCCTCAGCAGCTCGCGCCCCTCCCCCCCGATAAAGCGCTCGAGCTCACCATGACCCGCATGCAGCAAGTCCTTCGAGAGCAGCGACTTCTTGATGTCCTCGAACTTCACGTTCGCCTCGGCAAACCGGCCGGTCTGAGTGACCAGCTCCCTGGCAGCACCCATGTCTTACGCTCCCCGGACCTATCGAGCTACCCCTGTGATAGCCGTCCAAAGCCCATGCGCTCGGAACGCCCTTCGCCCGCAATTAATTCAACCTTCCAAGCACTTGGCGTCGTTCCAAAGGATCTGCACCCGTATGAAAGACTTCCGATCGCGACCTGGTTGCGATACGCGGTTGGCAAGAAATTCCTTTCCGTCTTGAGGACCGCGTTCT
>CAYNOM010001297.1:0-1891 GCA_964398415.1 uncultured Polyangiales bacterium
CTGGGCGATCTTCGGCTGTCGGGAACTTCTTGCGCGGCGCTACGCCCGGTAGCGGATGTTCGGCCAAGAGCCGCTCCAGGCGCACCAGCACGGCTTCGACGCCTTCCTGGGTGGCGGCCGAGAACGGAAACACCTCGAGGCCCTTGGCTTCGAGCTGGCTCTGGATCTCGGCCATGGCCTCGCGCACCTCGGGCAGATCGATCTTGCTGATCCCGACGATCATCGGGCGCTGTCTGAGCTCGGGATCGAAGCGTTCGAGCTCGCCCATGAGCGTGTCGAAGTCTTTCACGGGCTCGCGCTCGGGATCGCCGTCGAGGGTGACGATGTGTAGCAGCGCCCGGGTGCGCTCCAGGTGGCGCAAGAACTTGAGGCCGAGGCCCTGTCCTTCCGCGGCGCCCTCGATGATGCCTGGGATGTCGGCGATCACGAAGTTGCGCTCGTCACCGAGCGACACCACGCCGAGATTCGGCGCCAGTGTCGTGAAGGGGTAGTCGGCGATCTTGGGCCGAGCGCGCGACACGGCAGCGATGAAGGTGCTCTTGCCCACGTTCGGAAAGCCGAGGAGGCCCACGTCGGCGAGCAGCTTCAGCTCGAGCCTGAGCTCGCGTGTGGTGCCCGTCTCGCCCTTCTCGAAGCGGTTCGGCGCTTGATTGACGCTGCTCGCGAAGTGGATGTTGCCGCGTCCACCGCGTCCGCCCGCGGCGATCACCACGCGCATGCCGTGCTTGTCGAGGTCGACTAGCAGCTCGCCGCTCTCGGCGTCGTAGACCTGCGTGCCCACGGGCACCTGCACCACCAGATCTTCGCCGCCCTTGCCGTACTGATCTTTGCCGCGTCCGTTTTCACCGCTGTGCGCGCGCAGCAAGCGCTTGTACTTGAGGTCGAGCAAGGTGGTGTAGCGGTCGTGTGCCTCGAAGATGACATCGCCGCCCTTGCCGCCATCTCCTCCGGCGGGACCACCGAGCGGCATGAACTTCTCGTGACGGAAGGCGGAGCAGCCATCTCCGCCGTTGCCCGCGATGGCGGTGACTCGTACTTCGTCGACGAAATGCATGGGGCCCTATTGTGACGTGCCGGGCGACCGAGGCTACCCTACAATCGCGGCCATGGCGGCCCAGAAAGGCGACCAAACGGCGCTCGGTTCAGCGCGTGGTCGATTCATCGAGAGCTTGCCCCGCAAGGCCATCGAGCTGCGGGGAGCTATAGCGTTGCTGACGGCGACACCTGCCGCGGACGGGCCAAGGGACGACATGCGGCGGCGTCTGCACACGCTCTACGCCTCGGCGCTCGTGTTCCGAAACGACGATCTCGCCGTGGCTGTGAAGGAAGGCATCGATCGCCTCGACGCCGCGCGCGAAGGCGCGCGTGCCTTGTCGGATGACGATTTGTCGAGCCTCGCCGGCTTGGTGCGACGCCTACCGGAGCTGCGTGGAGAGGGCGGGGGGGCCGTTTCAGTCTTGAAGCCACCCATGAGCGGGGTGCGTCCTCAGGCTGGCTCGCGTGAGTCACGCACCCTCACGGGTCTCGCTCCCATCGAGGCGCCGGTTTCGTCCGAGCCTGAGTCCGAGCCCGAGTCGGAGCCCGAGCCTGCCATGGCGCTGGGCGGCACGCGCCGCGCCATCCACGCGCCCCATGGCACGACCGCCGAGGGCGAGCCGCGTGTGTCGATGCGCACACCGCTCTTGCAGATGGTCGTGCACGTGCTCGCGCTCGACGCCGAGGCGTCGCTCGAGCAACTCCGCGCGCTCCTTCCGACCGACAGCTTTCAGCTCACCCTCGCGCGTTCGGTCGACGAAGCCCTGGCATCCGCGCGCGCTGACGCGCCCGACGTCGTGCTCAGCTGTCGTAAGCTCGCCCAGGCGGGAGACTTCGTGCGTCGCCTGCGCAGCGA
>CAYNOM010001298.1:0-1891 GCA_964398415.1 uncultured Polyangiales bacterium
GAGGACGCGGTTGAGGAGCTTCTGCAGGAGCTTGGCGGGCAGCGCCTACGAGTGTCACATGCGTTCCACTCTCCCCACATGCGTCCGATAGTCGAGCCATTCCGGCGCGTACTCCAGAGCCATACGTTCGCCACCACCAAAACGTTCTTCGTGGGCAATCTCCATGGCGATGTGGAAACGTCCCCCGGCGCCGATTATTGGGCAGCACAAATCGAAGCACCCGTCCGATTCTGGGATGGCCTACGCCGGCTGTGGGATCAAGGTTATCGGATCTTTGTCGAGCTTGGCCCAGAGCCACACCTGATCAACCTTGCCCGCCGTGGATTGGGAACGATCGCGAAGGAGGGAACATGGCTCCCGCTCTGCAAGAGGGGCACCGGGCTCACGACGCTCGTCGATGCGTTGGGCTCGCTCTGGGCACATGGAGCACCCGTCGACTTTGCCGCTCGCGAAGCCGGGCGACAACATCGAGTCGTAAAGCTACCAACCTATCCATTCGAACGGGAGCGTTTCTGGATAGCAGGACTTTCAGCGCCTGCGGCATACTCTGCGGCGCCAACCGACTCTACTCGCGTTCCGACCGACCCTCTCGTGGACCGACTTGCGCCGAGCCGGCCGGGAGTGCTTCGCGCGGAAAAGCATTTTCGCCCAGGTGCGGATCCTGTGCTGGATCAGCACCGCGTTCATGGTGTACCGATCCTGCCCGCGGTCGGGATGATCGCCCTGGTTGCCGCTGCCGCGCGGCGCGCGGGCCGTGCGATCGGTGTTCTCCAAGACCTGACCTTCACACAACCCATCGCGGCAAACCAGGACGGCGCCCAAGTCGCCGTCGAACTGCACGATGACCGGCGCTTCGTCGTCCTCAGCGTGCAGGGCAAAGAATCGCAGCGAGAGCATTCGCACCTTTGCGGGCGGATCGCGGCAGATCCTGGTCCTTCGCCTGCTCCGCTCGATGTTCTTGCGCTGGTTGCGCGTTGCCAAGCGCCTACGAGCCCGGACGCTTTTTACGCTCGAGGCGAGGTCGTGGGCATGACCGAGGGCCCCTGGTTTCGCGCGCTCCGTGCGGTCACCGTGGGCGAGCGCGAGGCACTGGGCCGGTTGGCGCTGCCCGATGCTGCCCGCATCGACGCGGAACAATATGTCGTGCACCCAGCGCTCCTCGATAGCTCCCTCTGCGCGCTCGCCGTCGCCGCCCATCGCGCTGCCGAACTGCACGATAGGCCATACCTCCTCTTCGCGCTGGAGGAGGTACGCCTTCACCAACCGCTTCCGACGACGCAAGAGCTGATCTGCCACGCACGCCTCCGACCCGAGAGCGACGTGGACACGTTGCGTGGTGACGTCGTGATCGCCGCTGCGTCCGGGCAGGTGCTGCTCGAAATCGTCGGAGTCATCGCCCGACGGGCGCCTGCCGACGCAACGAAAACTCGAGCTGTCGACCAAGCTCCTCTGCAGGGCACGAGCGTCGAGCTGTACCGTGTCGGGTGGAAGATTGCGACTCTGCCGCAAGGCGATCGTCCGCGCTCCATCTTGCTCGTTGCCGAGCCCGAGGCGCTTTCTCCAGGTGCCGAGGCGTGGACCGAGCGGTTGCGGCAGGGCTTGCTGCATGCGGGTCACGCAGCAGTGCGCGTGTCTGCGGACTCCGTAGCCAGCGCGCTCGTGGGGCGCGCCTTCGAGGCCCTCGCGTACGTGGCGTTCGCTCCTGGCAGGGCATCCGATCCATTGCGCGACGATCCAGGTCGCATCACGTCGCGCCTTGCCGACCGTGTTCGGACGTTTCGGCAGGTCGTGCGGCCCCTCTTCGACGACGCGACCGGATCCATCGACCTCTTCCTCGTCACGGCGGCAGCGACCGATCTTCCCAGCACCACGCAGGTCGATCCAGAGCCCG
>CAYNOM010001299.1:0-1889 GCA_964398415.1 uncultured Polyangiales bacterium
AGCGCTGTCGTCTGTTCCCTCGAAAGCCCTGAGACCTGTGAGGCATGCCAATGAGTGCCGTGATGCGTCCTGATCGACTCCTCGACCCTGGCTTGTGCTTGACACTCAGGCCCATGCGCTATCCGCAGTTTTTCGAGATGTACCGAGATGCGATCAAGAACACGTGGACCGTGGAGGAGATCGACTTCGCCACGGACTTGCGGGACCTGTCGGTGAAGATGACGAGCGCCGAGCGCCACTTGGTGCAGCGCCTGGTCGCGTTCTTTGCGACGGGCGATTCGATCGTGGCGAACAACCTCGTGCTCAACCTCTACCGTCATATCAATGCACCCGAAGCGCGCATGTACTTGTCGCGCCAGCTCTACGAGGAGGCACTGCATGTCCAGTTCTATCTCACGCTCCTCGACAGCTACGTACCCGATCCCGAAGAGCGTCATCGCGCCTTCGCGGCCGTAGAAAACATCCCGTCAATCCGGCGCAAGGCAGAGTTCTGCATGAAGTGGCTGAGTGCGAGCGCGGAGCTTGACCGCTTAGACAGCCATGAGCATCAGCGCACCTTCCTCCTGAACGTCATCTGCTTTGCGGCGTGTATCGAAGGGCTCTTCTTCTTCGGCGCGTTCGCGTACGTCTACTTCCTGCGCTCGAAGGGCTTGCTCCATGGGCTCGCCGCGGGCACGAACTGGGTGTTCCGCGACGAGAGCGCACACATGGCGTTCGCCTTTGAGGTCGTGAGCACCGTAAGGCGCGAGCAGCCGGAGCTGTTCGATAGCCGTATGGAGCGTGAGGTTCACACGATGCTCGACGACGCGATCGCGTGCGAGGTCAGCTTTGCGGAGGATCTACTCGGTGAGGGCGTCGCGGGTCTGTCTGTACGAGACGTTCAGGGTTACCTCGAGTTCTGCGCGGACCAACGGCTCGCCACGCTTGGCTTGCCAAAGCGCTACGGCACTCGCAATCCCCTTACGTTCATGGACCTGCAGGACGTGCAAGAGGTGACCAACTTCTTCGAGCGGCGCGTCTCGGCTTATCAGGTCGGAATCAGCGGCGACGTCGTGTTCGACGCCGTGTTCTGAGTGAGGTGAATGGTGGATCATCGCATGCGCTACCGCATCAACAGCGTTTCGGAACAGACCGGAGTACCGGAAGCAACGCTACGCGCATGGGAGCGCCGCTACCACGTCCCCATGCCGGAGCGTACGCCATCCGGGTATCGGCTCTACAGTCCTCGTGATGTCGAGCAGGTGAAGCAGATCCGGGAGCAGTGCGAGGCTGGAATGTCCCCCGCGGAGGCCGCTCGTCGCGTAGGTGAAATCCGTGAGCAAGAGAATGCGGAGCAGGTGGTCGCGCGCACCGAAGCTCCGCCCGTTCATCCCTCCACGCTCCGGTTCGCGGAGTCGCTTCATGTCGACGCCGTCCATAAGCGCGGGCTCGCGTCGACCTCGGACATCTCCCTTCTTGTCGACAAGGTCGCGACCATCGTTGCATCGAGGCACGCTGGCGTTCCCATGTTCGTCGTGCAGTCGGAGAAGCTGCAACTGTACTGTGCTGCCCGACACGGAGACCTGCTCGAGCTCGAAGCCTCGATGCTCGACGAACCCACCACCGGAGTCACCGTCGAGGTGACGTGCACGATCGAACGCCTCGTGCTCAACGAGCGCGACCTCCTGACACGTACCCGCGTTGTGCTCGTCCCGCTTTCCGCCGCGGACAAGCTCGACCAGCGCTGAGCATTGCACTTGCCAAGGAATGGAGCGTCAGATGTCGAAGGACAGACTCGGGAACCGAACGGCAACGTGCCCACTGTGCGAGCGCGACAACTCCTGTGGCCTCGTCACGTCGGGCGCGACGGGGTGCTGGATCTGATGGCAACCGCGGGCATGTATCTGACA
>CAYNOM010001300.1:0-1886 GCA_964398415.1 uncultured Polyangiales bacterium
GAGCAGGCCGAGAACGCAGCCGAGATCGGAATGGAGCACCACCTCGGCCTGACCCTCGAAGCCCGCCATGCCCTCGTGGATGCGCCCCACCTTCCACTGGTCGCGCTCGATGATGAACGCGCTGATGCCGCCGCGCGCGCGCTTGTCGGCGTCGTTCAGCGCGAAGACCACGCCCCAGTCGGCCTGGTGCACGTTCGAGATGAAGTGCTTCACCCCGTTCAGCACCCACTTGTCGCCGCGCTTCTCGGCCTTGGTGGCGATGTTCTGCGCGTCCGACCCGGCGCCCGGCTCGCTGAGCATGAAGCAGCACGTGGTCTCGGCCGCGAGCAGCGGGCGCAGGTACTTCTCGCGCTGCGCCTCGTTGAAGACCAGGTGCATGGGAGAAGGCCCCTCGGGCCCGGCCAGCGCCACCGAGGCCAGCACCGAGCCCGTGGCCCCGCAGGCCTCGCGCAGGATGATGCCGTCCACCTCGCTCATGCCGCCGCCGCCCACGTCCTCGGGCATGTGGTGCCCCCAGAAGCCCAGCTCGGCCGACTGGCGCCGCACGCGCTTCACGATCTCCTCGGGGATCTCCTGGTCGAGCGTGATGCGCTGCTTCTCCTCGAGGGGCTTGAGCTCGCGCTCCACCCACTGCACGAAGGAGTCTCGAAAAAGGCGCGTCTCTTCACTGAGGTGGAAGTCCATCGGGCACAGGTCTACGACGTAGACGCGAGAAGCGCCAGCGCGCGGAGAAGGCCGCGCGTCAGAGATCCCACGCTGGCGTCTGAGCCTGTGCGCGGTTCAGGCGAACGGGTGGGCGCAGCAGCCCGAGCGCATACGACGCTCCGTGCAGGCAGCTCCAACTCGCGAGCGTGCCCACGCTTCCGAGGCGGGTCCCCCATCCGTCTCGATACGTCGCGTCCCGGTGGCGCCGCGCCGCCTCGAAGGCGTCGTAGTAGCTGGCGATGCACGCCGAGGAGTCACTGCGCCGCGCGGCGTTCTGACGGGCCCGGGCTCCCATTCGCGATCGCAGCGCGCAGTCGCCGAGCAGCTGCAGCACGCGATTGGCGAACTCAGAGGCCGCCGCTCGCGGGCTGTCCCCCGGGGCTACCAAGTAGCCATCGACTCCGTCGTTGACTTGCGCGCTCACGCCCATGTGGTCCTCGAACGCGACGACCGGGAGCCCTGCGTAGAGCGCCTCTCCGACCACCTGCCCGTAGGTCTCCGAGAGCGACGTATAGACGAAGACGTCTGCATGCGCGTACCAGCGCGGCATCTCGGCGAGGGGTCGCTCTCCGGCGAAGAACACCCGACCCGCCAGCCCGAGCGAGTCCGCGTAGTCTCGGAAGGCGTCATGGTCCGGTCCATCGCCGACGAGGGTGAGCGTTACATCCCGGTGCGCGGGGAGCACCTCGCGAGCCATGATGTCGAGCAACTGCTCGAGGTTCTTCTCGCGGACGTGCCTGCACACCACGAGCAGTCGCGCGCCGCGACTGGCCCGTGGATCGTAGGGGTCGGCGCCCCCTCGCTCGTCGAAGATGCGCTTCTCGATCGCGCGGGGGATCACGTGAATGGGCACCTCGACCCCGCGCTGCTCCCAGTAGCGCTTGAGTCCATGGCTCAGCACGACCAAGCCGTCCCCACGGTTGTAGGTCTGGGCGGTGGTGCGCTCCAACCAGGGGATCACGCGCTCGCGGAAGACGTCGTGGACCCAGTCGCGCTCGTTCAACCAGTCGGGCAGCACCACGTTGTACACACTGGGGAGGTGCACCGTGTTGACGGCCACCAAGGGAACGCCGCGCGCCTGGCGAAGCCAGACGCCGACCTTCAAGAGCGCGCTGCATGTCTGCGCCAGCACCATGTCGAAGTCGCCGTCGGCGAGCGCCCGCAGGCGGGAGCGTGACGGT
>CAYNOM010001301.1:0-1432 GCA_964398415.1 uncultured Polyangiales bacterium
CTCTTGCAGCAAGCGTCGTCGCCGTCACACGGCTTCTGGGGTGGATCTGGCAGCGCGCCAGCGTCGGTGAGATCTGGCGCGAGCCCCGCATCATCGAAGTCGACGCTGGTCACCGGGTTTGCGCGCGGCTGCGTCGGGGGCGCCTTGGTTCCGGTCAGGTCGAGGGAGCAGGCCATGCTGCACAGAGATGCTCCGACCCAGGCCACGGTCAGCAGGCCGTTTCTCGATGACTCGGGCACGTGCGCCTCCACTTCGTGTTGTGCCACGCCCCCAGCTGCGCTGCGCAAGCGCAAAAGCTCGCCGCGACGCCGGAGCGTGCATGCTCTTTATGTTCCGCAGCCTGTGACGCTTCACTTCATAAGTGCGCTGGGCCGCCCAGTGGGGCCATAAGCCACTGAAATGATGCGATATTTTTCTTCGGAAAGCGCCACCTCTCGAAGCGGCGGCGCTCCAGGCGCATCTTGCACTCCAGGAGGCAAGGCTGGCCATCCCGGGGCCGACGAAGACATCGAGGTGGCCCGCGAGCACTTGGGTCGGGCAGGGCGTACCTCCTGAGCGCAGCTGCCGCGGCTCGACCCTGAGGCCGGCGAGACACGGCAGTACCTTCGACCACTTGGGGACCTGCCGCTGCTGCCGCTCAAGAGGCGAGGGCGATAAGTTCACGCCAAGTGAGCCGGGCGACACGTGGGACGTGATTGTGACCGCGGGCACGTGTGAACGCGCGAGTAGGCACTCATGCCTAACCGATCGTGATCACACGCGGTTCTACCATGGTGGTCTCATTACCTCTGTGTACCCGCAAATTCCAATGTGATCGTAGGGACTTGCATTGGTGATGTGGCGGAGGGAGACTGTGGGCTAGTCGTGGACACCGGAATGAACAGGCTGGAGCCGCCCGATGAGACTCACCCTCGAACTCGATCAAGAAGATGACGGCCGCTGGATCGCGGAAGTCCCCGAGCTCCCTGGGGTCATGGTGTACGGTGAGACTCCCGAGGCAGCACTCGTCGCCGTCAAGGCGCTAGCGATGCGTGTCATCGCCGAGCGCGTCGAACATGGCGAGCTTGGCCAGCTCAGTGAGGTGTCTTTCCATCAGGCGGCCTGAGTGTCGCCGTGGGGGAGCTGCAAGGCGAGGGCCGTCTTGTCGGCCCTTTTGCGTATTGGATGGAGAGTCGTGCGTCAAAGCGGGTCGCACAGGACGCTTCAGAGGGATGGCTATCCTGACTACACGTGGGCGTTCCATGATGGGGATGAGATCGGGCCCAAAATGATGGCGAAGATCGCCAAGAAGACCGGCCTGATCCCATCGGACATCTAGAACCCGTATCGACAGCGGCTCGGCTTCGCATGCGGTGCGCCCTGGTGCAGCAATGTCCGAGCCCGAGCCAACTGGCGTTGGCGCCAGGACCGCTCCCGGGTATGGGACCCGCAT
>CAYNOM010001301.1:1442-1883 GCA_964398415.1 uncultured Polyangiales bacterium
GATTCGGGGTACGGAGCCCCGTCTCACTTCCTGCGGTGCGTAGTCGCCCAGGACGTGGGGGAGGGGGGCAGGGGGCACGGAGAACGAGCACGGGTCGTTCGTGCTACACTCAAGCATGACCCTGCAGAACCATTTCGTGCCCAACGAGCAACTCATCGAAATCGCCACGGCGGCCGTCCGTGCCGGGTACCCAGACGCCGAAGACGTGTCGTGGGACCACCCGCCCTTCGACAACGACAATCGAGAGAGCATCGACGTTCGCTTGCGTGCCAGGTCCGGGGACACGTTCACCGTGACCCTTCGGCGGACAGCGAGCGGATCCTACGAGGTCGAGCACATCGACCGCACTCCAGGGGGCCAGTCAGGGGGCCAGCGGACCCCATGGATCCCAAACCGATTCGGCTAAGTATTTGAAATCATTAGTGGGCGGGACAGGGATTG
>CAYNOM010001302.1:0-1880 GCA_964398415.1 uncultured Polyangiales bacterium
CCATCGCCGCGGCCAGGCCGCGAACGAAGTACTTACGTTGCATCAAGATCTCTCCTCACGCGCGATGCGCACGTGTGGGCCGAAGCGTTGCTTGGATTGACGGGGATAAGTGTTCGTCGCGCGCGAGCGAGACCAACGGTCGCTGTCTACGTGCACGCGTAAGGAGGTGCAAGCGCGATTGACAGAGATTCGTCAGTCGAGCAGCGCTATCACCCCGAGTGATAGATCATGTTCCGGGTGATGTACGGTTGCGCGTCAATCGCAGTGATCGAGCAAGCCACAGTGTGCACGAGACGTGAGGGAACCTTACTGTGCATCTAGCAGACACAGGGGTGGATGCGCGGCGCGGGGCGCCCACGCTGCTTTCGCCTCAAAGCCTGCCGCGCTGGGTTCCCGGCCTCGCGATCGCACGTGCTGGCCCCGCACCACGGCCCGACAGCGAGAGGGGCGGCTCGATCACGAGCAGATAGGGCGCGCGCTCGACCCATGGCGCGAAGTACGAGTTGTCGCCGACGAAGACGTCTCGAAACACGTCGCGCACATGGTCGCGAGCTGCCGCCGAGGGGCCCTTCACCCAGAGCGTCGACGTGTCGAAGCGGAAGACCAGCGCGACACGCACCTGCGCGCTGATCAGGATCGGCTCGAGTTGGGCCGAGCCGTCGAACCAGCGCCGGGGCGCAGGCGTCGCACCCTCACAGAGCACGAGCGCGAACCTGTCGTCGAACACGAAGCGCTCACAGCGCGTGCTGTCGGCCCCGCCGCGCGACGACGAACGCAGCGCGTTGGCGAGCTTGGCGCAGCGATCATGCGATGGGATCACGTCGGCCGCGTACTGGCCCCGATAGCACGAAAGCTCTTCATGCAACTGCAACTCGGCGTCCGCGGGGTCGCCCGCCCCGAGGGGAGGCGCACGCGTGGACCCAAGCCGCGCGAGCACGCGGACGACGGAAGACGACAACTTCCCGAGCAGCTTGATCGATCGGCCTGTTTCCATCGATGTCTCCGTCCCACCCCAACCCAGCTCCGATCTACTCGAACGCTGAAAGCGCGTCCAGTATACCGTGCGTGCTTTCGCGTCGGGTACACCGGGGAGCACGTCGCTGGATATGCCCCCCGATGTCCGCAGCAAGCCTCGCTGACGGCGCTGCAATCTGGCCAACAGGAGGTGCAAGTTCTCTGCACGGCCGGGGCTGCGTCTGCGACAAGAGGACATGCGTCGTGGTTTTCTCGCAGTGCTGCTCGGGGTTTCGTCGGTCGCATGTGGTCCGCTCGATCCGAGCGAGGATGCGGATCGGCGACCCACCGCCGAGCGAGGCACGCCACCCATCAGCTTCGATCAGCATGCGGCTCAGCCGGGCGACGGAACGCCTCCCGGGCTGGACGCGGGGAGCTTCGTCGATGGCGGACCAGCGGGCCTCGAGGCGGACGCTGTGGTTCGTGACGCCGCCGCGACTGCGAGCGACGCTGCCCCGTCGGACGCTGGCGTGCCCTCGCAGGACCCACGAGCCTGTGCGGGCGTGCTGGTCTCGGACGTGTGCTTCTACCTCGCTCGCAAGGGCACCGACTGTGAGACTTTCTGCGGGTCCCGCGGTGGCTTCGATCCGCGGACGTCCGACCTCGTCGGAACGGTGGCCCAGGGCGGGAGCGCTGCGCGCTGCGCGCAGGTGATGGAGGCCCTGGGACTAGGCGTGGACATTGTCCAAGGCGCGCTCGGCAAAGGTCACGGTCTCGGCTGCCACCGTGCGGCCGACGGGGCCAACTGGTGGCTGTCGAGTCCGGACTTCGATCCAACTGCCTCGGCGCCTGGTGTGCGCAACGCATGCGGTTGCGCGGAGTGAGGCTGTGGGCGCCCCCGGGGCGATTCGAACACCCGACCGTCG
>CAYNOM010001303.1:0-1866 GCA_964398415.1 uncultured Polyangiales bacterium
CCGCACTCGAGAACGCGGTGTCAGTCGCGAGCACGCTGCTCCTCACAGAAGCCACGATGACCGATGCCCCGGAGCCCGAGCCGAAGAGTCGGGGACAAAACGCCCCTGGCCCCGAAGGCTTCGGTTGAGTCATCATGACGCCGCATGAGGGCGCGGGCCGTCCGACGCGCGGAGAAACCATGACGAAGCTCCGAGAGCGCGCACGTCGCCTACACACGGTTCCAGAGACCGGCCATCTGTTCAAGGATCTCGGAAGCGGCCGATCCAACGCCGAGCTCGCGCACGCACGGGGCCTGCCCCTCAGTCAGGTCGAGGGCGTGCAGAGCTTCTACGATCAGCTTCACCGCATGGGTGAAGAGCCCTGCGTGGGCACGGCCTGCTGGGTGCACGACGGAGCGCGCACGCACTTCGTGCCGGGCACGCACTGCCTTGGCCACTGCTACGCCCCGCACGAAAAGCCGGCTCCCGCCATTCCGCGAAGATCCGCCGTCGAGGAGCCCATCGTGCTGCGCCACCTGCTGGGCGGCACCCACGATCCCTTCGGCGACTACGCACTGCCCGATGGCGACACGATCCTCGCGACGCTCGCGCAGTCGGGCCTACGCGGACGCGGCGGCGCGGCCTTCCCCACGGCGAAGAAATGGCAAACGGCCCGCGAGACGCGCGCGAGTGAGCGCGTGGTCGTGGCCAATGGCGACGAGGGCGATCCAGGCGCCTACGTGGATCGCTTGATCATGGAAGAGGCACCGCACGCGCTGCTCGCGGGCATGCTGGCCTGCGCACGCGCCATCTCAGCCCACCTCGGCATCGTCTTCGTGCGCGGCGAGTACCCCGCGGCGGCAGAGCGCGTCGAAGCCGCGATCCGGGAGGCCGAAGAGCGTGGGATCCTCGGCGAGGAGCTCAGCGTGCGCGTGGTGCGCGGCGCGGGCTCCTACGTCGCCGGCGAAGAGACGGCGCTGCTGCGCGCCATCGAGGGCCTGCGCGCCGAGCCCTATCCCAAGCCGCCCTACCCCGCGGAGCGCGGCCTGTGGGGCTTACCCACGGTGGTGCAGAACGTCGAGACGCTGTCGGTCATCCCGTGGGTCGTCACCCAAGGCCGAAAGCCGAACAGTAAGGCGTTCTGCATCTCGGGGGCCGTCAAGCAGCCTGGCATCGTCGAGGCCGAGCTCGGCACCACGCTCGCAGACCTGCTCACCCAACACGCGGAGGGGCCATGCTCCGAGACGCCATGGAAGATGGCACTCGTTGGAGGTCCCATGGGTCGCCTCGTACCGCTGTCGGGCTTCGATGTCCCGCTCGACTACGACACGCTGCAGGGCATGGGCCATGGTGGCATCGTGGTGATGGACGAGCGCGTGTCGGCAAGGGCGTTGTTCGAGCACCTGTGCGCCTTTGCCAAGAGCGAGTCCTGCGGCGCCTGCACGCCGTGTCGCGCGGGGACGACCCAGCTCGCCGCCATGCGAGAACGTGAGGCGCTCGAGCGCCTGCTCGACACCCTCGAGATCGGCAGCATGTGCGGGTTTGGCCAAGGTGTGCCGCGCCCCATCCGCGACCTGTTGACCCACTTCAGCGCGGAGGTGCTGTCGTGATCCGCATCGACGGGCGCGAGGTGGAGGCGCGGGGCACGCTGCTCGATGCATGCCACGCAGCTGGCATCGACGTGCCGGCCCTGTGTCGACGCGAAGGTGTGTCGCTCGGCGGGCACTGCCGTGCGTGTCTCGTGGAGGTCGACGGTCGCCACGTGGCCGCCTGCACGACGCAGGCGCGCGATGGCGAAGAGGTGCACACCGACACCGAGACCCTACGTAGCTACCGACAAGACCTGGCCGAGCTCACGCTGAGCGAGTCGTTGCCCCACGGCCGAGC
>CAYNOM010001304.1:0-1863 GCA_964398415.1 uncultured Polyangiales bacterium
CCGAGGTGCGGCTCGCCTTCGAGGCCGACCCTTCTCAGTGCGCTTCATTGACCCACGGGACGTGCCTCGGCTTCCTGTCCGACTTCTCCGCCACCATCGCGGTGGGCGGGCGCTATCCCACCAACGCAGGAGACACGAACTGCGGGGCGTCGGGCGGCGTGTACGAACACACCCGCACTCCTTGGCTGGTGCCGGGTTTCCTTGGCGACACCGCCGTCGACCGCGCGACGGGCGTGCGCTACGCCTACGAGTGTCGGGACGACATGCAGCCCTTCGGCGCGGCGTCCTCGGCGCTGAATGCCAGTCTTTCGGGGTCGAACCCCATCCCGGATGGTCGCCCGCGCGTACGGCATCTCAGGCTCGTGGACGGTGCGCTCGTCAACCAAGAGCGCATGTACGTCTTCTTCCGCGAGGAGTTCGAGGGCGACTTCGTGGGCGGCGCCGGCTCCGACTTCGGCGCCTACGGCCTCATGGTGCTCTCCCGTGTGAACGCCGAACTCGAAGACGCCGACTACGAAGGGAACGTGCAGACGGACAACCGCGACATCTCCGTGTCGCTCTCCGATTCGGCGGGCTGCGATGCGGACCTGCTCGCTCAAACGATGCTCACCTCGCCGCCCGGCGATGCGGCGTTGCCCGCCAACGCTGCCCTGCTGGCCAACGTCCTGCTCAACGGTAGCGCGCAGGCGCCCACCGGTGGCGTCATCACGTCCGGGATGCACTACCTGTGTCAGGAGACGGGCCTCTTCGATGGCGGTCCGTCCGCAACGGGCGCACGGACACCGTGCCCGCCCGGTAGCGGAGTGACTTACTTCCAGTGCCTGTCCGGCGCCTGCACCGTGGACTTGCGCACGCTCCCCTGCCAAAGCAACGGGTCGTGCCAGGCAGTGCTGAACAACTGGGTGTCCGCCGCGGACACGACCATCCTCCTGGACCCGCTCTATACGTGCAGCGATGGGGCGTACTGCGACGATGACCGCAGCGACCTGTTGGATGGAAAGGTCTTCTATACCCCCGGCGCGCCAGACGGCCTGGTGTTCAACCCCATCCGCGTCGCCATCGCCGATGCGTTCCGATACAAGACCCAGTTCCAGAACCGGGAGGGCCGCAACATCGGCTTTGCGCCGCAAATCTGCATTCCCGGCTCCAACGCGAACCCGTATTGCTACGACCCCGCGGCCATCGAGGAGATTCGCGACCGAGTCAGCTGCTTGGCTTTCCTCGCCACCAGCCCGACGCACCGCGCGGTCTTGAACGGCCAGATCAGCACTCGGGATGCGGTCGACGACTTCCTCAGCGTCGCATTCTCGTATCAGTCCATCCCGGACCCCATGCTGCCCGTACCTCTCACGGTCGACGGCTTCGAGCCGCTCTACGCGCAGCTGCTCATCATGCTCGGCGACGAGCAGTACACGCAGGCGTTCCAGTCGCGCTTCGACCTGGCGGGTCAGTCCCTCGTGAGCTTCGAAGGAAGCCGCTTCGAGCCGAACGGGATCGACCTCTCAGGCGTGGCTGGCTTCGAGATGTTCACGCTCTACCAGGCCGCGCAGTACTACGAACTGGCCCTCGACCGCTTCTACTCGCTCCTCGAGTACATGTGGGCCTCGCTCAACAACCCAGGCGCGTCGAACTTCGTCACGCAGGAGACCATCACCTCGTACCTCGGGCGCGTGCTTCGTGCCTCCACGCAGCGCGCGAGGGCGTACGGCGAGATCGCGCGGCGCTACCAGGGGTTCAATCGGGCAGACCTGGCGCGACGCGTCGTCGAACGTAGCTACACCTCGGCATACCTCGAGTCCATGGTCATCTCCCGGCTCATCGAGGAGGTCATCGCGATTCGGGCGACGCCGGCGGAGCGCGACC
>CAYNOM010001305.1:0-1857 GCA_964398415.1 uncultured Polyangiales bacterium
ATAGCCTCCCGCTCCGCTGCCACGCAGGGCCCGACTTCACTACCCGGCAGTGTGTTTCATGTGGTGTCCCGCCGCGTCGGCGGCGCATTCCGGTCCAACCACGAGGAGATTCGGGGTGCCTACGGGGATCTGCCGGCTCGCGTAGCGGAGCGTACGGACGCGAAGATGGCTTACTGCGCGATGTCGACGTAGCGCTTCGACGTTGGGGTCGAGGGGCATCGAACTTGCCCGATTGCTCGACGTAACTCCTGAAACCGTTTCGCGGTGGGAGCGTGGGAGATGACACCCGGCGTCGGCTCGAAGCGGTAGTCGCGGGGCCCGTGAAGGTCGAGCCTATGAAGTCGCCGATGCGGGTACCAAGGGAAGTCGCCTAGGCCAGTCCCTCGCCGACGCCCCGTTGGGGGCCGCTTGGTAGGGGGCCATTCAGGGGGTTCGGCTAAGTGCTTGAAATCCGTGGTCGGGGTGGACGGATTCGAACCGCCGACATCTAGCTCCCAAAGCTAGCGCACTACCAGGCTGTGCTACACCCCGAAGCGGGCCCAATGTAGCGCGCGAGACGAGGCGCGCCAGCGCGAGCGCGAGGTGCCCCGTATGCGGCTCGGGCTTGCGCTTCGGGCCGCCCGCCGTCTATAGGATCCGCATGCGTCGCTTCGGCCTGATCTTGCTCGCCCTCACCTCTCTCAGCCTGGCTTCCGGCTGCTGCTTCTTCGAGCTGTCGCCGAAGGGCGCGCACGACGTCGCCGTGGCGCGCTGAGTCGCAACCGTCCAGGGCAGCGAGCTCATGTGAGGCACACGCGACCATGCGCGGGGCGGGGCTCGAGAGCGGCCGCTTCGGGGCTTTGCGCGACGCTCGCGCTCGGTGTGTGGCTGTGCGCGTCTGCCGCGCTGGCTCAACTTGAGCCGGACACCGCCGCGACCCCGCTCGCGCCCGACGCCCGCGATACCGAGGCGGAGCTCAAGCCTTCGATCGGGTCTGCGCTCGCGGCCCTGGGCCCGGGCCTTTTCGTCCGCGGTGCGGGCAGCTTCGTGGCGGGCGATCGGGTGACGGCACGCAGGCTGCTCTTCAGCGAGCTCGGGGGCGTGCTGGGCATCGTCGGAGGCGGAGCCGTGGTCGCGACGAGCGGTGCCTCGCGCAAGTTGATCGGGGTGGGCGTGCCCATCGTGCTCATGGGCTCGGCGCTGTTCTTCACGAGCTATGTGGCCGATCTGTACGGCGCGATCACGGGTGGACGTGACGATCACGCGCCAAGCTGGAGCGCGCCCGCAAACCTCGAGCTCGGCTACCGCTACGTGTACGACCCACAGTTTCGCTACGCCAGCTTTGCCCATACTCGCGCCGATCTGCGGCTGCATGCCCTGCGCTTTTCACCAGAGGCGTGGGTGGCCCTCGACGACGACAACCAGCGCCTGCGCTTCGAGCTCGCCTATCGGCTGCACGGACCACGCCCCGCGCGCCGCACACCGGATGGCTCCTACGTCGATCTGTCGACGGCCTTCACCAGCCATCGCTACGCGAGCGATGACTTCACCGTGTACACGAGCGAGTTTGCGATCGACGCCAGGCTCGACCTTGCTCACGTGGGGCGCAGCCTGCGCGGCGCGTTCGTGGAGGGCTCGCTCGGCGCGGGGCTCGAGCTCTACGACTTCGCAGTGCGTGGTGCGTCGGGGCTCGATGGCTCGGGGCTCTTGCTCGGCCGCTTTGGCTTCGGCGTGTACTTCGGCGTGGACGACCTGCACACGGGAGAGCTGCTCGTGTACTACGACCATCGGCATGACGACTTCGCCGCTGGGCTCGGTGTGCGCGGGCTCGGAGGTGGCTTTCTCGGCCACCTCGGTGCGTCGGGTCACTTCTTCGTG
>CAYNOM010001306.1:0-954 GCA_964398415.1 uncultured Polyangiales bacterium
GTGATGATTGCCAGATGGAGAACGGATCCAAGGTCGGCACCGAACCCGACTCGGCGATCTGGCGTCCTTGTGCGAGATGACCGTAAGTGTCGGGGTTGGCGATTGGGAAGACGCCCGCAATGCACAGCGCACTCGCCGCGAGAGCAGCATGCAGCGTCGTGATAGGTCTTTGCGTGTCGAGTCGGCCAAGTGCCACGTCGTGTACGCTACCACGAGCGCGCACCGTCACAGGTCGTCTCCCCGCCTCGGATCGATGGCGTCTGCTTCCGCGACGCGGCCAGTCGCGCGGAGCACCTTCGCGAGGTTGCCCCTCATTTTCGGGTCGTCGGCGAATTGCGTAAGGCCCTTTCGAAGGAGCGCCTCGGTTTCGGCGGTGGCGCCGCGTCGCCAAAGCAAGCGCGCAAGGTTGTTGATGCTTCGCCTTACGTCTTCGTCACGATGCGCTCGAGATCGCGCCAGAACCTCGCGGTAGGCGATCATGGCCGCTTCCTCCCGCCCGAGCGCTTCGAGAGCGCAGCCAAGTTGATAGGGCGCGCGCGTGCCCGTCCGCGTCTTGGCCGTGCCGTCGGCGAAAAGCAGAACGCTGTCGGAGAACGTCGTGCTGCGGTCGAAAGCGGTTACTCCGAGCGCGAGCACCAGTGCCGCGGTAGAGGCTCTTGCGGCGAGCCGATAGCGCTCCTCGATGTGGGCCACCCCCCAGCCCACCAACATGCACGGCGACGCGACGCTCAGCCAAACGTAGCGGTCTGCCATGCGGTTTTGCAGTGGAGCGATGAACTGGCTCACCGGCGCGAGCGCGCCGAAGAACCAGAGCCAGGAAAACGCAAGCGTACGATTGCGCAGCGCGAGCACCCCCCAGCCAAGCACGAACGCGAGCCCCGTGACGACGCCCACATCAACGGAAGAACGGGTGGGGACCACGTGCTCGATGCTCAGCCCCCATGGGGCGAGCGC
>CAYNOM010001306.1:964-1856 GCA_964398415.1 uncultured Polyangiales bacterium
GGTAGCGTACCCAAACGGGCGCCATCGACAAGAATGCCGTCCAGCGCGAGCCACCGATGGGTTCGGCCACCATGTGCATGATCCGCCCCACGTATACGTGGGCTGCCATCGTCAGTCCGACGCCTAGCACGGTCCAGCCGTAGCGGGTTGCGTGAGGGCGTCGCCGCAGAAAGAGGTCCGTTGCCGCCATCAGGATGAGGACCGACACGCTCATCGATTTCGAGAGCAGGGCACCTGTGCAGAGCAGCGGCACACTCCAAGCTGTTCGCCTTCGATTGGCTGCGTGCTCCGACAGCGCCCAGGCTACGAAGCACAGCGCCAGCACATCTTTCTGACCGGCAAGCCATGCGACGGACTCGACGTGGATGGGATGGAGCGCAAACAGCCACGCCGTCGCTTCCGCCCACAGCCCCTCACCAAACACCGCGACGAAGTACCGCCTGAAGCCGACCGTGGCCAGCGCGTAGAGCAAGACGCTGACCGCATGCATCGGCGCCGCGCTCTTGCCGAAGGCCCGCGTCTCGAGCCACACCAAGAGGTCACGCATGGGCAAGTACTCGGCACCGAGTGCGTAACGCGTCTCGAAGCTGAAGTCTGCCAACGCGCGCCATGGGGTGTCCCAGCGCCCCGGATCCATGAGGAGGTTATCGACGATCAGCCCAGGGTCATCGTAGTTGAGAAAGCCCGCGCTGAACGCTGGTGCGAACGCGACCGTCACGGCGACCAGCAGGGCGAGCTCGCGCGCGATTCCGCTCTTCACGACTGCATTGTGCCGCAGATCGAGGCTCGTTCGAAAGCGACGGTTGTGCTCGGACAGAGCTCAGCGTGCGCCGCGGCCGAGAAGCACGACCGGCAAGGTCTTGAGCAGGATGGTGAGGTCGAGGCCGAGGCT